>NZ_JBLGTY010000030.1:0-26887 GCF_047470845.1 Candidatus Enterococcus avicola
TCGTCATTCCTCCTGCTATCTTTTTCTATTATTCTACCTTATTTGATAGTAGATTTAAAACTTTGCAACAGAACCCAAATGCCTCTTTGTTTTTGGTTCCAAATGGTTGTTTGATCATTTCTTTGACCTCATCCATGATCGCCAAAAAATTCGGATCAAACTGCCCCAAAATGCGATTGGTCATTGCTTGTAGAACAGCTGGATGGGCTTCTACAGGCCCTGGTGTCATGATCGTACGTTGTGCGATCGTTAACTCTTTATACATCTTTTTCCCTCATTTCTCTTTTTGATTTCACTGTTCAACGCCTTGTCAACGTTTCCAAGTTTGTTGTACAATAAAGCTAAAAAAGGACATGTTTTTGTTTATTTTGTTCAATTCCAAAAGGAGTTTCTCTATGAAGTTAGTTGCTGAATTGCTTGCTATACCACGCTTTTCCAATTTGCGTTTATTGACAGATCCCCTGACTGCGGAAATTCCCGTCGACAGTATCGAAATTACCGAGACCCCCGATATCGCCCACTATATTCCTGAACATACCTTTATCTTAAGCACGGCGATGGTTTATAAAGATAATCAAGGAGCGCTTCTGGAGCTGATCGATTCTCTCGTAGCCAAAAATGCCGCTGGATTAGGCATCAAGATCGGTCGTTTTTTGGATGTCATCGATCCTGAAGTCATCGCCTACGCCGATAGCTTGGGTTTCCCCATCGTAGAAGTACCTGCCACGATGCCGCTGGGGCGTTTGATGCACCAGCTTTTGAATTTGCTATGGAACACCAAAACCGAGCAGCTGAGTTATGCGTTAGACATTCAAAAACGGTTCTCTGCTTCCTTGATGAAGGATGTCAGCATCGCTCGCTTTATCGCTGATTTTGGCCAAATGGTCAATACACCGATCATTTTGTTGAATCCTTTTAAACAAGTGATTGCCCACTCCAAGCATTTCACCCGCATGTCAAAACCCGCGGAGTATTACATCCATCAATTAGGACAAACGAAAGGGGTTTTTACTGGTGAAAAAAGCGGGGCGATCCCTATCAAAGATCTTCATGAAAAAACGTCACAAATTTCTTATTATGCCATTGAAACCTCCACTTATTTCCCCCATTATTTAGTCATTTTGAATCCTGAGGCGATTCCTTATCCTGTCTCGGATTTTGCGCTGGAACAAGCAGCCTTGGTCTTGTCGTTTATGCTTTACAAGAACCAAAAAGTGCAAGAATCTTTTGAAGATTTAAAAAGTGACTTTTTAACACGGATGATCGAATACCAGCAATCGACCAAGCAAGAACAAAAGGATTGGTTAGATCTCGGAAAAACTTACGGGTTGGTCAAAGCCCGCCATTATCGTGTCATCTATGGTGCCTGCGAACCAACCAAAGAAACCAAAGGCAAAGACAAATACCTAAAAGAAGAAAGTGACTTGGTTTATCAGTGGTTTAGTGAACAACTACCTTATCGCATCAAAGATGTTTGTCTCTTTCGCTTAAAGGGCAGCAATCACTTTGCGATTTTCGTGCAGCACAAGTGTGATGCCTTAGAAGATCATTTGATTGAGACCGCCAATGCTTTGACCAATCGGTTGCCATTTCGAATGGCCTTTGGTGTAGGAAGTGTCTGTGAAAGTATCAATGATTTAGCCAGCTCCTACATCGAAGCAAAGACTGCTTATGAAGAACGAAGAGGCCAACATGATTCGTCCATCGTCTCTTTCTACCATCAACGGGGAATGCGGAGTCTATTTGAAAAAATGAGTCCTGAAGATATCCATTATTTCTGCCGTACGATTCTTAAAGAATTGGCGTTTCCGCAAGAAGATGCCACCATCGAATTGCGCAAAACCTTACGAGCTTACTTGGATTATCAATGTGAGATCACCCGCACCGCCAAAGCCTTGTTCGTTCATCGCAACACGATCAAATACCGCATCGAACAGTGTCAAAAGCTACTAGGAAAAAACGTGCATGATCCTAGCATCAGCCTGGATCTGCGTTTAGCCCTTGAGCTGTCCGAAGAAGGCGACTAATAGGCGAATCAAGCAGTTGGATCGCTGGTGTTACCCAGCGATCCTTGTGCCTGCTTCACCTAACAATGCTAAGTCCGCTTCTTCCAATGAGCAGATGATTGCTGTCTTTCCTTGTTTGGCAAACGCAATCGCCGCTTCCATTTTCGGCCCCATACTACCTTCTGCAAAATGCCCCGCATCAAAATATGCTTGCGCTTCACTTACGGATAAGCCCGTTAATTTTTCTTGCTCCGGTGTTCCGTAATTGATATAAACGTTGTTGACGTCGGTCAGCATCATAAATACATCGGCATCCACTTGCTCTGCCAATTTCTTTCCGGTTCGGTCTTTATCGATGACTGCTTCGATCCCTTTCAAGCCTTCCGCTTGTTTTACGACTGGAATCCCTCCGCCGCCACCAGCGATCACGATGGTATTTTGATTCAATAAATGAACCATTGATTCCACGCCGTGGATCGTCACAGGTTGTGGAGATGGCACGACGCGACGGTACCCACGTCCAGCATCTTCTTCCATCACCCAATGTTTTTCCTCAGCCATCTTTTTTGCTTCTTCTTCTGAGTAGAACAAGCCGATCGGCTTCGTTGGCTTTTCAAACGCGGGATCATCCGCTGCCACTTCCACTTGGGTCAATAAGGTCACGACATTGCTGGTCAGTTCTTCTTGCTCGATTTTATTTTTGATGCTTTGCTCCATTAAATAACCGATAAAGCCTTGTGACTCTGCATTGCAGACATCCAGTGGAAAAGGCGGCACGACTTCTTTGGCTTCTTCATTTTGTCGTAAAATATTGCCGACTTGCGGACCATTGCCGTGCGTCACGACGATTTGATGGTCAAGCTTCTCGATTTTAGCGATCTGTTCTGCACTTAACTGGATATTTGCAAGCTGTGTCTCAACGGTCGCTGGTTGATTCGGTTTTAAAATTGCATTGCCCCCTAGAGCGATGACCACTCGTTTTGCCATATGAATTCCTCATTTCTATTGTTTTGAAATTGATCGATACTGCGAGCAAACCCTGCCAAAAAGTCGGCCCCCGAGGTATGACCGATCGCTAGTATCTCTTTAATTACTTTGGAAAAAGCCACTGAATCGGTACACTTGGTCAAGGATAATGCCGATTGATTGAATGCGCCTGTCAGTGCATGCAGAAGATAATGTTTACTGACGTCAGTCGTCAAATCATTGACTGTCAACAGCCTTCTTTGTAGATAAGCCACCAAGCGGGTATCTTCTTGCCCCATCACTCGGCGAGCCAGTAAATGACCAACTAGCATATCATCGCCTGTGGGGGTCAATCCGACACCCCGTCCGACTAAATAAGCGACTGCTTGCCGTTGTTCCTTAAATGAAGGCGTGCATAGCTGATCGATTGCATCATAAAACGGATGATTGCTGCGGATGGTTTCTGAAACAGCTTCTTGAATCCCCGTCTTTTCCGTGACGTTTTGAAGGGTTGACCAAAACAGTTCTCGATCAAATGGGACTGTGCCAGCTGGAAAGGTGGTTGTAAATTTGGCTGCCTTTTGAAAAGACAGACGATGATGCGGAAAATGGATCACCCGTTGCTGAACCAAAAGAGTGGTACCAGCAACTAAGCCTGTCGCCAACGCTGCATAATCGTCGGCAGCTAAAATCATCCCTTTGGGCACGCGAGCCGCTTGTTTGGAGACACAGATCAGCTGATCCTGACGAGAATCTTGCAGATTAAAACTATGCTGAAACACACTGTGAACGATCCAGTTGCCATTGATAAATGCGGGTTCAAATAAAGCTTGGTCGATCCATTTTGCCTGTATCATCGCTCGATTGCTCCTTTTTCACGTTTTCAGTCCCTGATTTATTCTTCAAATCCTAATTTTTTTGCATAAGCCAAGACAGCTTTTTCAAAGCAATCCATTGGTGGTGTCACTGTCCCGGCACCAATTTGTCCCCGTCCACCTTGTTTGTTGGCGATCCCTGTATTGATCACCGGTAAGATCCCTGTTTCCACGACTTTCCGAGCATCGATCCCTAAACAGATCCCTTTGAAGTCCCATGTAGGAACGGGAAAATTCGGATTGGTATCAATGGAGATCTCTAACATCTCATTGCTGGTTTTCAACGCATCGTGAAATCCACCAGAACCAACGAAGCGTGTCACAGCTGGGGCAGCAATCATTGCCATTCCCCCAACACCAAAGGTTTCCGTAATGGCACTGTCGCCCATATCTGGAGAGGCATCTTCTTCACTGAATCCTGAGAAATACAGCCCTTTTGGTGTATTGACAGGACCAGTAAACCACTCATCTCCCATGCCAGAAATACGGATACCGAATTCATGCCCGTTGCGACACATTGCGGTCACAACCGTGCCTTCTTCAATCGTCCGGGCGCCATCAAGCACCGCTTTTGAAGAAGCCATCATGATATTCAAGAAGAACTGATCCGTGTCTGCTAGAAACTGAATGACTTCTGGTTTTTCTTTTTCAAATCCTTCCAGAGTAACGATCGCTGGTGCTACTTCTTTTAAGAACGCCAACGAAGCAGCGATATTCCGTTGATGGAACTCATCCCCCATGGCGATTGCTTTTGCGACTAAAACATTGATGTTCAAGCCATCGGGTTTTGTTTGTAGTGCAGCACTTAAAACTGGTGCTAACGTATTTTTCATCCAATGCAAGCGATCAATGACTTCTTGAGAATAGGCGCCAAATCGTAAAACTGCCCCGATCCCTTCGTTCATCGTACAATATGCTCGGTTGCCGTCGGTTTTGTTTTCCACCACGAGCACTGGCATATTGGCAGAGGTGATGCCCCCCATTGGGCCAACCGCTTGCACGTGGTGACAAGGAATCAGTTGAACTTCCCCAGATGCTAATAAATGACGTACCTCTTCTTCCGTTTCGCCCCAGCCTTCAAAAAGCCCCGCACCAACACAAGCACCTTGAATCGGATCGATCATCTGATCGTAGCGGATCGGTGGTCCTGCATGCAATAGGACTTTTCCTTCACCTAACTCTGGAATGACACTGACTGCTGGAACGACATCCAGCAAAAAAGGCGAACCCGCAACGATTTTGGCAATAACGGCTTGGTTTGCTTCTTCAATAGTTTCGTACACGATAACTTCCTCCTACTCTGATAGTGACACTTGTGCTAAGAAACGTAAGGCTTTTTGTAACGTTACGTTTCCACCAGCAATTGGCTGCCAGTCATATTGAACGACTTGACCGTGATGCGCCTGGATTGCTTCCGCAAAGCTACGCAATCCTACATTGATGAATGCGTCATTTGCCAACAATTCGCGGCTCTTTTCAGATGGCTCTGGCAATGCTTCGGCAGTTGTCACTGCTTTTGGCAACAGCTTACGATTAATTGGTGAAAAGGGGTGACCGAGTAATGCTAAAGCTTGTTTGACTGCTTGGGCATTGCTTTGACACAAAATCACGCCAGCTGCGGTTAAAATCTCTGCTTGCTCGTTACTGTCTTGGGGGTCTAAATCAGTTCCGACGATCGTAGCGATCACCGCTAACTCCCGGCCAGCTGCTTGTGTAGCTTCCTTCAACGATTTAATGGTCGGTGCCAATTCACTCGCCATATCTTGATGAGAGCCGTACCCTAAAACGATATCTAACAAAATCACTGCCGTTTCAGGATCTTCTCCCGCTTGTTTCAACAGTTCGATCCGCTTTGTTGGGTCGATCATCGGATGGGGCTTGCCTTGCGTATAGATGTCATCACCTAAATCGATGATCTCATGGCCAGCTGCTTTTAAGATGTACCCTTCCTGAGGGGCATCTTCTTGTTCTAGATTTAATCCTGCTTTGACCAGCATCGCTGCTTCGTACGCCAATGTTCCACCAGAATAGTAAGCTTTGATTTTTTGCTGTTCAGGTCCAAAAGCGACAGCTGCCGTTTCCTCTTTTACTGGCTCTAATCCAATCTGTTCTTGACGTAGCAGCTGTACGGCTAATTGTGCCGCTTCTTCCAGCGTGTAGGCTCGGTAAAGATTTTCTTCGTGATCCGTTGGTTCTTCCCCAAGAAAAATCGTGACTGCAGGTTTTGTTCCTCTTCTTAATAATGCCAATACTTCATCGCGGACACGTGGTGCAGGTGGTTTGGAGATCACCACGATCACCTCTGTATCAGGATCGTGTTCCAAGGCAAGAATGCTGTCTTTCATGGTGATCCCACCGACGGCTTCTTTGAGATCTCGTCCACCGGTTCCGATGGCTTGTGTCACACCGGCACCCAATTTATGAATGATGGTGGTGACTTCTTGGATGCCCGTACCCGAAGCGCCGACAACACCGATTTTCCCTTTACGAACGGCATTCGTGAAGGCTACTGGTATCCCATTGAGAATCCCTGTGCCACAATCTGGTCCCATTAAAAGAAGTCCTTGTTCATGAGCCAGTTTCTTTAGCCGAACTTCCTCTTCCAATGAAACGTTATCACTGAAACAAAAAACATGTTTGCCCGCTGCTAATGCGGTTTCAATTTCTGGTGCTGCCATAGTACCAGGAATCGATAAGACAGCGACCTTCGCATCTTTTCCAAGATCTAAGGCTTTTTCCCAAGTTTTGACGCTTTGGGTTTCTTCCCCTGCGCTATTGCTTTGGTCCGATAAGAAGGCATCGATTTCTGACAGGACTGTTTCGATGATTTCTTCCCCTTCAATGTCTAAAACGAGTACCATATCGTTGGATGTCGCATTGCTCATCTCTTCGGTATAAAGACCACCCGTCTTGAAGATATCCTTATTGGCAGGTGTACCCATCATGACCGAAGCGTTGTTGATCCCTTCGATCGTCAGTAAACGATTGGTCAAAAGCATTAAAACAATGGAATCTTGGTAATTGTTTTTTTGAATAATAGTGTGTAACATGGGTCTCCTCACTCTCCTGTTCCTGTCTGTGCAAAGGCATCTGACCCAGAATACTGGTCAAAATGAACCGTGTCGCTAATGAGATAGCGATAAATGTTCTTTTCGATAGGAATACCTTCTGCCATATATTTTTCATAAGTTAGTTGATTGATCTCGCCTGGATAATAGACTTGCTGGAACTGTTCAGCAGCTGGTATATCGTGCAGCTCTTCGATCATCGTTTCCACCGACTCTTTAAATGTGTCTAAATCTGTAAAACGTTGCGGATCGATCAGCAAAATAAATTGCCCTAAGTCGCGACCTTTCGTCAAATCGTTGTACATAGAGGAAACATGCTTGCCAAAAGGCAGCCCAAGAAGCATTCCAGACAAGATATCCACCATCATCATCAACCCAAAGCCTTTTGGTCCTGAGATTGGCAATAACCCATGAACATGATGCGGATTCGTTGTTGGCTTGCCATGGGCATCAACGGCCCATGTTGCAGGAATCTCTTTATTTTTGGAGCGAGCGTCTAATATTTTGCCCCACGCTTGGACCGTCGTTGCCATATCAAAGACCACCGGTGCCCCCTGTTTTCGTGGTGCGGCAAATGCGATTGGATTGGTACCAAAATAATTTTCTTTGCCGCCAAAAGGAACCACCATTGAATCTGATTGGCACATAGATAATGCAATCAAGTCAGCTTCTGCAGCTTTTTTGACATAATAGGATAGCGCCCCACTATGACTCGTTTTCCGTACACCAACTGCCGCGATCCCAGAACGTTTGGCCATCTCAATGGCATGCTTTGTCGCTTCTAATACAACGACCTGCCCTGCGCCATTTTGACCGTGAACGATCCCGCTGCTCGGCCCAGTCTCTTCAAACGTGATCTGTGGAGTGCGATTCATTCCACCTTTAGCGATCCGCTCTGCGTAATAGTCTACCCGTACAGCCCCATGAGAGTGGATCCCGCTGGCATCGGCAAAGACCAAATGCTCTGCAACGATGGCTGCGTGCGCTTCAGACAAACCAGCAGCCGCTAATTTTTTTTGGATCAATTGCTGTAACTCTTGTGACTGTACAATAACCGTCTCTTCCATCTTCTAAACTCCTTTAAATTTCCGGATCGCGGTTGCAATCTTTGGAATAAATATAGGTCAATGGTTCGTCACGACCAACACCATAGGCCGCTTGCTGTACATAGGCACTCATGAAAATGTAGTCGCCTTTTTCCACCGGGAACCACTCATTGTCTAAGTTATACATCCCTTTACCTGACAGTAAGTACGCCCCGTGTTCTTGATAGTGGGTCTCAATGTAGCCATGACTTGCCCCTGGTTCAAAGGAAAGGATATGAATATTCATGTCAAAGCCCAACTCTTTCGGTAAGAAATCCCAAAGCAAGACGTCAGCCATCCCTTCGTATTGGATCGGTGTCAACTCTGAAAGATTCCCCACTACTTTGTAGGATTGGTGATTTTCTAACGGTTGGTAACGCTTCTTATACAAGAACACTTCTGTCGCTTCTTCTTGGAGATTTTTCATATACAGTTTTTCTCCAGCAGGCAGATAGATATAGCCTCCGTCCGTCAATGTATGGGTTTCTTTGCCATCACTTACTTCCAGTTTGCCCGAGATGACATACAAGAAACTCTCGATCTCTGGACCGCCGAAGCCCAATTGGTTGGCGCCATCTTTTTTGAATGAAATGATGTAATCGACAAAAGACGCCCCTAATTTTGGTGTGCCGAGTATCGAACATTCACAGTTTTCGAATCCTGGAATGACATTATTCACTAGCCCATCATGCGGCAAGATCGCAAAATTATTTTTTCTAATGACTGCTCGTGATTGCAGCAATCCATCTAAATAGCCCGTGTTATTATTTTTGTATCCCATGTGTGTCCCTGCTTTCTATTCTTTGTATGCTAGCTCGTAAAGGGAAGCTGCTAAAACTTCTACCCCAGCTGTTAAATCTTCGATAGTCGTTGCTTCGGCTGGGTTGTGGCTAATCCCATCAATACTTGGTACAAACAGCATCGCCGTTGGAAAATGTGGTGCAATGATTTGGGAATCATGCCCCGCCCCACTATGCATGACTTTGTAACGTTTGCCGGTTTGCTTCACCGCTTGTTCCACCGTGGCAACGATCGTCTCGTCCATCGGCACAGGGCGTTCATCCATCCATAGATCCATCTCCACTGTCAGGTCGTGCTCTTTGGCGATCGCTTGAATGATCTGTTCTGCTTCAGCAGTAAAGGCATCCAATAGTTGCCCATCAGTATGGCGACAATCCATCGTAAACAACACTTCACCAGGAACCACGTTGACCGTATTCGGTTTTGGCTCAACTTTACCGAATGTCACTACTAATGGATCCCCAAGCTCTAAGCCACGGTCGATCACTGCGGCACACATTTTGGCAAAACCATACACAGCATCTTGGCGATAGCCCATCGGTGTGGTTCCTGCATGATTGGCTTGTCCTTTTAAGACAAAGGTGTAGCGCTTTTGACCAGCGATACTATTGACGACACCGATCTGCAAATTTTCTTTTTCTAAAACACTGCCTTGTTCGATATGGATTTCCACGAAGGCTTTGATGTCTGATCGAACCGGTTCTTGTGGGTCGCGAAAATCAAAGCCTTGGCGTTGCATCTCTGCCACGAAGCGATTGCCTTCAAAATCTGTGATCGCTTCAACATCGGCTTTTTTGGCCTCTCCGACAAAGTTTTTACTTCCCCAAAAAACGGTTGGAAAACGACTGCCTTCTTCTTCTGCCATTGAGATGACTTCCAAGGAGCGTAAAGGTTGCCCATAGGTCTCTTTTAAATACTTGATCGCTAAAGCAGCAGCAACGACCCCGTATTGACCGTCTAATGTGCCACCGTTAACGACGGTATCGATATGTGACCCTGAAAGAATCGTTTCTTCTGGATACTGGCTGCCTTCCAATCTGCCGAAGAGATTGCCGACTGCATCATAGGACGTCGTTAAGCCAGTTTCTTTTAATTGTTTTTCTACAAATGATTGCGCTTCTTTCCATGAATCGGTATAAAGCAGTCTAGTCATTCCTCCAGTTGGATCACTCCCAATCTGAGATAGTGCATCGATCATTGCCGCTACTTCTTTTTTCAACTCCATTGTTCTGCCTCCTTTGATTTATACGGTTATTGTAAGCGTGTTACTGAAGGACATCATTGTTCACTTTCGACAAAACCGTTTCTATTTTTAGTCATAACGCTGTTTTTTAAACCGCTTCCTTCTCCTATACTCTTCCTTATACTATCGAAGAAAAGAAAGGAAGAAAACAATGGTTTATCCTAAAAATGCCTTTGCGCAAACAGAAAAAATCCAATTTGACACCTACGGCACTTTGCCGTTAGAAGTGACGATCCTAAAAGCGGCGCAGCCTCGGATCAGCCTTTTGTATTTTCATGGTGGTGGCTTCCTCTATGGTCAGCGAGAAGACCTTCCGCAGGATTATGTCCACCAATTGCTGGCTGCCGGTGTTAGCCTTTACCTGTTCGATTATCCACTGGCTCCCGAAGTAGCGCTACACGATATCTACCTTCATACAAAAAAGGCAGTGGAATGGTTTTTGGCAGAAGGCTGGCACTTCAGCGGCGTTGGTGCAAATGAGTACATTCTATTCGGTCGCTCCGCCGGCGGTTTTTTAGCGACCTTACTGACCGCACGCACAAAGCATCCGGAGCAAAAAGGCTTGATCCGATTTTACGGATACCAAGAGTTGTTTTATAAAGAATTTTTGCAGCCGGCACGCTTTTACACGCAATTTCCGAAAGTCCCGCCACTCGACGCCGAAACTATGATCGAAAGCCAACCAATCACCCACGGCACGTTAGAAAAACGATTCCCTTTGTACCTTTCCGCCCGTCAATATGGCAACTGGCAGCGTTATTTAGGCAATCGGGAACAGCTGGCAGCCTTGGCGATTCCTGCTGCCGCTTACCAAGACTTTCCTCCTTGCTTTGTCGTTCATTGCAAAAAAGATCCAGATGTTCCCTTCAGCGCATCCGAAGCTTTCGCTGCACAGGTCCCCCATGCCAAAACACTTTGGCTCGACTTAGATCAGCATGACTTTGATCGGACACCAAATGCGAGCGCTGATGAGTGCTATCGAGAGATGATTGGATGGCTGACTAACCAATTCTGAAACTCTCAGCTCTTGATAGGTGATGATTTTGAAGCGATCGGTACGCTGTGATCTTGCGTACAGCAAAAAAGTGACCATTAGAGAACCAACTCTAATGATCACTTTTTTTGATTTGATTACTAGTATATGGGCACAACGATTTCTTCAAAAATCTAACGCTTTGCCTCGCAATTTTACTGAAATCTTCAGAATAAAACAGCGAGATGATCTTCTCAAAAGAAAGGATCATCACGCTGTTAAAATAGCAACTGATCAGCAGATCGTTGTTAAGGGAAACTTGCAGAAGTATCTTTCATTTCTTCGATCTCGTACCTTTAACAAGATTACATCAACGAACGATAAAGCTCAATAATTTCTTCTAAAGTCGTATCCCGCGGGTTGCCTGGTGTGCAGACATCGTTCAAGGCATCTTTGGCGATGGCTGGGATATCTTCTTCTTTGACGCCTAATTCAGAAATGGTCGCTGGAATACCCACATCTTTGCTTAACTGATCGATTGCTTGGCAAGCAGCATCGCGGACGTCTTCAAGTGACATCGTATCTGCCCCTTCAATGCCTAAAACGATCGCGATCTCACGGTATTTTTCACCCGTAAAGTCTTTGTTGTATTTCATGATGGTTGGCAACAAGGACGCGCACGCTACTCCGTGAGGAATGTTGTACCAAGCGGACAATGGATGGGCCATGCCGTGGACTAAGCCCAAGCCGACGTTTGAAAAGCCCATACCGGCAATGTATTGTCCTAACGCCATCGCTTCTCGTCCTGCTTGATCGCCATTCACGGAATCTCTCAATGAGCGTCCGATGATCTCAATTGCTTTGATGTGCAGCATATCAGTCATTTCCCAAGCGCCTTTGGTAATGAAGCCTTCGATGGCGTGGGTCATGGCATCCATTCCCGTTGCGGCTGCCAAGCTCTTAGGCATCCCCATCATCATATCGCTGTCCACAAAGGCTACCAGAGGAATATCGTGAGGATCTACACAAACGAATTTCCGATGATTTTCTTCATCTGTAATCACATAGTTGATCGTTACTTCGGCTGCAGTCCCAGAAGTTGTCGGTACCGCTAAAATCGGCAAGCATGGATGTTTCGTGTCTGCCACGCCTTCCAAACTAATCACATCGGAAAATTCAGGATTCGTAGCAATGATCGCGATCGCTTTTGCCGTATCGATCGGTGAACCACCGCCAATCGCAATGATACAATCGGCTTGGGCTTCTTTGACAAACGCTAAGCCGTCTTTGACATTTTGGATCGTTGGGTTCGGCACGATCCCATCATATAACGCATAATCGACACCTGCTTCTTCCAATAATTTCGTCACTTTGGTCGCAACTTCAAATTTCACCAAATCTTTGTCGGTGATCACTGCCGCTTTTTTAAACCCTCGTGCCTTGAATTCGGTCGGTACGTTCTCGATCGCTCCTTTTCCAAAATACGATGTCTCATTCAAAATCATTCTATTTGCCATTCTTCCTACCTCCGTTTGTTTGTTTATTCACAATATATTTTAAATAGAAAAAACTGAAAGCCTTTTCTATTCTTCTACCATTGATTATACCTCAAGATAGCCTGCTCGGGGAGTGACTTTGAAAGCGTCAGCCAATTTTTTCAGATTTTCATCTGTAATGGTTTGTAAAATTGGGCCTTGCGCTTTGACATAGGTGTACACTTCCGCAGCTTTCTCTGCCGTTTCAATCAAGCCAAAGACTTCGTCCATATCTTTGCCAGCACCATAGATGCCATGTTGCGGCCAAAGAACCAAACGGGTCTCTTTCATTTTAGCAGCCGTTGCTTCGCCGATCTCGTTCGTTCCTGGAACCATCCAAGGAATGATGGAAACACCTTCTGGGAAGACCACCAAGCACTCCGTACACATTTGCCACAAGGTCCGCGTGAAACTGCGTTCATCCAACTCATGGGTAAAACTCATGGCTAAAAGATGCGATGCGTGGTTATGCATGATGATTCGGTTTTCTGGATCGACCGACAAGCGAGCGATATGACTCATGAAATGACTTGGCAGTTCACTCGTTGGCACCGCACCATTTTCCAAGCCACAAAGCAATTCCAATGTTTGCCCATCTTCTTTGACTCGAATCACACCAAGGTTTTCCGCTGGATGTGCCGCTACATTTTTAAAGTATTTTCCTGAACCTGTCACGATAAAGTACTTGCCAGCTAGTGGCGTGGCATCAAAAATCATGGGAATTTCCCGCAAGACGCTTTGCGGATCGATGAAAGGCAAGATCTCTTCTTCTGTTAATAAGTAAGAAATATTGCCGCCGTTGCGCTCATCCCACCCTAAACGGTAAAGGTTTGCTGTCGTTTCCATCATTTCTTGTACAAAATTCGCTTGTAAAATATCAATCTTTTTCATCGTTCTCCTACTTTCTGGCTTTTAAGACGGTTTCTTCATAGGCTTTCACTTCTGATAGCCAATCCAGACCTGCTGGTACCCCTTGGCTTTCACAGAAGTAATTCCAAACATCTGCATACGGATAGTCTTTTAATTCTTCCGTCATGGCTAAACGAGTGGTGAAATCACCTGACAATTCGATTGCTTTTAGTTCTTCGATCGGTTCTAGCATCGCTTTTAGCAACGCTTTTTGAGTATTGCGCGTCCCGATCACCCACGCAGCGACCCGATTGATCGTCGCATCAAAGAAATCTAACCCAATGTTGGTTTTTGGCAATAAGTCATTGCGAACCAATTCGCGACCAATCTCTTGCAATTCATCATCCATGATCACGACATGATCACTATCCCAGCGTACAGGACGGCTGACATGCAGCAAAATGCCTTTGCTAAATAGTGCCAATGAAGACAATTTATTGGAGATCACTTCGGTTGGATGGAAATGTCCAGCATCCAAACAAATCAATTTATCGCGCGTCAAGCCATAGCCCATATAAAATTCATGAGAGCCGACGGTGTAGGCTTCGGCACCAAGACCAAACAACTTGCTTTCCACGGCATCTACCGTGTATTCCGCTGGCAATTCTTCAGCAAAAATCTCATCTAATGCTGTCATCAAGCGTTCCCGTGGTGTAAAACGATCGATTGGGTTGTCTTTGTAGCCATCTGGCACCCAGAAATTATTGACACAGACTTGCCCAGTTTCTTTCCCCATATAAGCAGCGATTTGACGAGAACGTTTGCCGTGTTCGATCCAGAACTGACGAACTTCTTCATCTGGTGAAGCAAGGGTAAAGCCATCTTTGAACATGGGATGTGAGAAAAAGGTTGGATTGAAGTCTAAACCTAAGCCTTGTTCTTTCGCCCAAGCAACCCATTTTTCAAAATGCTTCGGCTCCAATTCATTTAGATCCACTGCTTCCTCGGTGTCTAAATAGATGGCGTGAAGGTTCAATTTGTGTTTTCCAGGAATCAAAGAGTAGGCTTTTTCTAAATCTTGGCGCAACTCCTCTGGGGTATGGGCAGCACCAGGATAATTCCCCGTTACAGAGATCCCACCAGATAATGCTTCATCACTCAAAAATCCTTGGACATCGTCCCCTTGCCAAACATGCATCGAGATTTTCACATCGGCTAATTTTTTCAAAACCGCATCCGTGTCGACGCCTAATTTGGCATATGCTGTCTTAGCTTCTTCATAACGCTGTTGAATCGTTGTCATTTTTTCCTACTCCTTTTATAAAACGTTGATAGTTGCTTAAAATCTTGTGATCAAAAGACTGTGGTTCATGAACACTGCAAGGAAATGAGTGTTTGACCGCGCGGCGTGCTTCAGCCAGCGACGTGAAGATGCCAGCACTCATCATCTGCATTAAAAGATTACCGATCGCCGTTGCTTCACTTGGGCCAGCTTCGATCGTCAGCTGCGCAGCATCAGCCGTCAGTTGATTTAAAAAGCGATTATTGGAACCGCCCCCCACGATATGCAGTTTTTGCAGCTTGTTCGTCGTACCTGTCAGCTGTTCCAGCTTTTGCAATTCACTGGCATAGCAAAGCGCTAAGTTATCATACACACAGCGAGCCAGTTCCCCTGCGGTTTCTGGAACTTTCTGCTGGGTTTCTCGACAATACGCTTGCAGTTCAGTAATCATGTTTTCTGGATTCAAAAAACGAGGATCATTGACATCGACAAACTGTTGAAAAGCAGGCGTTGCTTGCGCCAATTCCGCCAATTCTGCATAGGAATACTGATAGTCTTGCTGCCGAGCCACTTCTTGGATCAGCCACATGCCCATAATATTTTTTAAAAAGCGAATCGTGTTGTGGGCACCCCATTCGTTCGTATAATTTTCATCGAAGGCGGCAAGGGAAACATTGGGTACTTTGGTTTCGATCCCCAGCAATGACCAAGTCCCGCTGCTGATGTAGCCCCAATCTGCCCCCTCTCCAGGTGTACCGATGATCGCTGATGCCGTATCATGACTAGCGACAGTGACAAAGGTCGCTTGTGGCAAATCATAGGCTGGAAACTTCTGTGTTTGCAGTGCGCCTAAAACCGTTCCTGTATCAACCAATGGTGGGAATAGTCCTTCTGTTACACCGATCTCAGCTAACAATTCTGCATCCCATGTTTGGGTGTTGGCATTTAGAAGCTGCATCGTCGAAGCATTGGTTTTTTCCGTGACCATCTTACCAGTAAAAACGTAGCCCAAGTAGTCTGGAATCAACAGCAGCTTGTCGGCTTTTTGCAGCAGTTGCGCTTCTTCTGCGGCTAACTGAAAAATCGTGTTGAAGGGCTGCAGCTGAATGCCTGTTTTCTCATACAGTTTTTGCAAAGAATAGCGCTGACCAAAAGCTGCGATCACATCATTGGTGCGACTATCTCGATAAGCGACTGGGTCGCCTAAACGTTCGCCTGCTTGATCGATCAAACAGTAATCCACTGCCCAGGTGTCGATTCCGACGAAGCAGTCATGGATACCTGCTTGTTTCACTTTTTGCAGTCCTACTAAAATCTCTTGGATCAAATAATCGATCGCCCAACGGTCAAAGCCTTCATGAGGACGAAAGCCGTTTTTAAAGCGATGGATCTCTTCTAAAGTGATCTGCTCATTTTCCCAACGGCTCAGCATCAGACGACCGCTTGATGCACCGATATCGATTGCGATAAATGTGTTCACTGGTCTCCACCTTTCATTATCTTGTTAAAAAATAAATCGATTACAATTCATTGATTCATTCTTGTTACCTCAATTTTAGCTTGACAATCAACGAGTTTCATCACACAATTTTGATAAAGACTTGCACAATCTTGGTAAAAAGGAGGATCCGATGGATTACTGGGAAAAAGCCAACCACTCATGGTCAACTGATTCACTGCGTTACATCAATACTTCAACCCAAAAGCAGCGTGAACTTTTTTATTACATTCAAGAAATCGGCTATTTCAAAGCCAGCAAACCTTACTTTACAGAACGAGAGAACCTGCCTTCTTATTTGATCAAGTATACATTGTCCGGCTGCGGTGAATTGCGCTACAAAGGAAAAAGCTATCAATTGAAAGCAGGTGATGTGTTTTTTATCGACTGTCTAGACTATCAGTACTACCGTACCGTTAGTCAAGAGCCCTGGGAAATGGACTGGATCCATCTATATGGCGCCAACGTCGCAGCGTTTTATGAGGAATTTTTCAAAAATGGCAGTCCAGTTTTTCACACCAATCCTGCCAGCAGTCGTCAAAATCCGATCCATTTGGTCTTACAAGATTTATTGATGTTACAGCCAGAACCAAATGCGAAAACTGCCTTCCAAAGCTCTGTTTTGATCCATCAGCTGCTCAATGAACTGCTCCTGCAAAAATATCATCTCGACTTTTCGGATAGTGAAATCCCGCCTTATATTTTGCAGATTCGTGACCAGCTAGAAGAAGATTTCCGTCAAGGGATCACATTGGAATCTTTGGAGGAAAGGTATCATATCAATAAGTATCAAATCGTCAAGGAGTTTTCCAAATATATGGGCTTGCCCCCCATCGAGTACCAGATCAGCAAACGCATCTCTTATTCGAAAGACCTTTTGCGCTATTCTCGCCTTTCCATCAAAGAGATCTCATTGGCGATCGGCATCGAAAACACCGTCTATTTCAGCCGTTTATTCAAGAAAAAAGTCGGCATTTCACCTAGTGATTATCGACAGACGGAGAATGGACGGTAAAAAAGAAACATGAAATCATTCACTGATTTCATGTTTCTTTTCATTTATTGATTATACTATTATCTGCTATTTTATTGGTCGCTAACTAAAATTGCTCAACTGATAAATTTATTTCAACCAACTCATCCCTAATACACCAACAATATAGAGCAAGCTACCAAGAGCAACAAATTGCTTTTCTCTGCCAACTTTTCGTTCCTTTAAGAAAATAATACTTCCAAAGGTGGCAACAAGTAAGCTCATTTGAGAAAATGAATAGGTTACGCCTACACCCAAAGAAGACGACACAGCGAATAACGAAGCATTCGCGAGAACCCAAGTGCTACCAGTACCTAAATTGCGGATTATTTTGCGGAAACGCAGTTGTTTCTTACTTTTCAAGGAAATCACGCTTCCCCCGAGAAACATCCCTACTGCCTGAGGCAAGAAAATCTGTGCTCCACTTATCTGAAACAGACCAGTGACTGTCACATATAGCATCAAAAAAGCTGAAGAACAACATAGATAAAGAAGTACTTGCTGTGATAAGCTTGTTTTCTGATGAGTTGTCTTAGTTACAAGGTAAACACCTGTTAGGATGACTCCTAGTGCCATGATTGAGAAAATTACCGTCGTTAAATCTTTCCATTCTTTGAGAAAGAAGCCAGATGCTAATGTAACAAATAATAATTGGGTACCGACGGAGACGGGCATTACTTTAGAAACCTCCGCTTTTTCCAAAGCGAGAAATTGGAAGTATTGTCCGCAAGCCCAAAAAACCCCAGATAATAAACTGATGAAAAATGGCACCATGGCATAACTCACTTGATTCAAAAAACCAAATACACTACCGAAAATCAAGGCTGCGATTGTTGTTCCTAGCAGTTGTTCCTCTGATTTCCCTCCCATCAATTTAGCGACGATTGGCATTAAGCCCCATCCTAGTGCAGGCAGTGAGGCAAGCAATAAAAGTTGTACGGACATAAAAACTCCTTCTAAACATTGTAAAAAGCGAGAACACAAAATCTTGTAGAGGAAAACGTTACAGAAGCAATTCCTTCTCGACAAATTTTGTGTTCTTTATTCCTATTTTTTAGTTAATAAATAGGTTGCTACCCCATAAGCATGGATGATATGATCCGCTTCAAGCGGTTCTTCTAATGCATTGATTCGTTGATATGCGTACCCATTAAATAATTTTTTTGGCTCAAGAGATCGTTCTTTGTTTGTTGAATTGACGAAACGGATAACGATTCCCTCAGAGTAATACGCATTATGAAGCGCACTGACTCCCACACCCGGTTCTAAGCTGCAGGACAGCAAAGAAAGAGACATGTCGGTCAGAGATAATGGATCAATGAGCTTTTGAATTTTATTATCTATGCGATAAATAAAGTAATTCAAATCTTGCAATTGATAAGAAATCGATGGCTGTTCTTTAACAGTTTTCCAAGTAGCCAACAACTCTTCAGAAATAGCTGTTGATGCAACTCGCAGGGAAAAATCGAAGACCATCTCATAGTTTTCCATTTGAGCAAGAGGCGTTTCCATCATAATATGTCCCTTTTTGGTTGTATCGCCAGAAGCGCGACCTGGTCGATACAACAAATCCGGTTTTCCAAGGGAGTCGGTTGTAGCTAGTACCGTTACATATAAGGAGTCGTCGAGATATTCATACTCTTTGCTCTGCTCGCTATAAAAAACGAGGGCGTTTTCTTGATCATAAACAACCACTTGTTTTTCAAATGGTTCAATATTGACGGGTTTTTCTGCATATTTTTCTTGCCAATTTTCCAGTGTTTGATTTCTTTTTTCAAGATAACCAAATTGAATGGCTGCAACCGCTCTTTCTATCGGCTTGTTTAGTCGAGCTTTCACTCGAATCCGATGATTTAAAAGCGTATTTTTAAAACGTAGCTTTGCGTTTACCTCACCGTTTTTTGTCAGTTGGAGGATCAATGTATAGGCGAATGTTTTGGTGGCGATCCCTTTCATCCGTTCTTCGATCGTATACGGTAGATGTAAACTTCCTTCCAAAACCAACGTTTCTTGCTTTCCTTTGCAACTGGCAAAAGAAAGCGTGATCGGTTGATCATTCAAAATAGGCGAATAGTCATACGTATCACCGGCATTACTATCATCGATGATCGACAAGAAATCCACGATCTGTTGTTTTCCATCTGAATAAATCAGGTGGCCGTCTTCAAAGGAAAGCGTGTATTTCCCATTTCTAATCCATGGGTTTTGATCTAAAGACAATTCAGGAGTTGTCTCTTGCTCTTCAAATGTAAAGACTCGATAACCAAGACCTGAAAAGGCACAAGCCACTTGAACAGTTAACAGATAATACCCCTCTTCTTCAATAAAACGGTTGCCAGCAGGCGTTTCTTCCATAATATTTTTCCTGCTTGGGATATACACTGCTTGAAGAACAGATGAATCAGCTCCAATAACCTTGATATTGTTGGTTCTAGATACGATCTTAACGAATTTCTCCCCTTGAAATGGCACTGGTGTTGGATGAAGAATCAGAAATTGATTGGCTTGTAAAGCGAGTCCTTCACTGATTCTTTTTAAAATCAAATTTTCAATACTAGCACAAATCTCACTGATTTCTTTTAATCGATGACTGATATCTTGAGCAACACTATCTGATACACAGCCTGCCAAACTATCATGGGCTTGACATTCAAATAACTTTTTCCAAGCTTTCGTTAGCAATCGATTACTTAATTCAATCCCTAAATCTTTCGCAATAACTAGCATTGGTTCAATTTCTAAAACTAATTTGTTTTCTAATCGAAAAATCTCACGTTTCAGATCCATTCGTACTGAACCAATTGTTTTGTGGACCCGAGCAAAAACCGGTGCACGAAACTCTCCTTGATAAACTTCCAGTTCTTTTTGACGGACGATCTCCATAAATGCTGGATAGGTGCTCAATTGATACTTGTATTTTCCAAGCTGATTGATTTTCGTTAGTTTTTCTTCTATGGCAGAAACAATGCCTAACTGATCATTTCCAGTTGGAATCAAGATTTCAGGTTCATTCGCGTAGCTCTTAATAAAATCGACACCTTTATCGAGTCTGCCATCTACATAACTGCTCGTTGGCTCCAATTGCTGCTGTGCACCATATCCTTGAGGAAAATTCACCGCATACAGTGAATCTTGCCCACTTAAACTCGTCCATTTAAAGTAAGGGGATTTGACCTGTTCCCCTAAATCGATGCCTCGCCAAAAGATAATGTTATCAAGTCCAACTTCGTTCAATATGGTTGGCATTTGAGCATTAAAACCAAATGTATCTGGCAAATAGCCGATCGGCATATAGCTGCCATATTTTTTGCTATCAAATATACCAATCATGGCATTTCGAATGATGGACTCACCAGAAGCAAAAAAGGCATCTGTTTGGGTGTACCAAGGACCGATGAACAATTGACCATTGGCGATCAACTCTCTGACCTCAGTCAAGCGCTCAGGATAGAGTTCTAAATAATCGTCTAGAATAGACATTTGTCCATCTAACACGAAAGAAGCAGTCGGTTGCCTCTTTAGTTCTTTTAGTACATCACTAAATAATTGATCACTCAAAACGACACAGTCCATTGAAGTAAAATACCATTCACGATCCCAATGGGTGTGGTTTACTATGTGTACATTTGTCATAGCTATGCTTCCCACTGCTCTTCCCAAGCAGCTTCGTCAAATTCTTCCATCGTGGTATCTGTTTCTTTCCCCGCATCTTTTGAACGTAGCAAGCTTGTACAAATCGCAATGAATAATGAGCCAGTAGCAATCGATAAAACATACAGTGGCCATTTTTCTACAGTGAACCAGCCATAAAAACCAGAGATTGGGGCTGTATTGACAGCTCCAAGACCTACAGCCATTGCAGAACCAATCGCTGAACCAATCATATTCACTGGGATCACTTTTAGTGGATTTTCCACCGCAAATGGGATCGCTCCTTCTGAAATGCCTACTAGACCCATAATGATCGACGATTTTCCTGCTTCTTTTAATTCGTTATTGTATTTACTCTTTGCAAAAACAGTCGCTAAGCCTAAACCAATTGGTGGAATAATGATTGCCACTTGCGCTGCAGTGTTTGGTGCATAAACGTTACTTGTCAATAAAGCCATCGCGGTTGTCACAGCTGCCTTATTTACTGGTCCCCCAAGGTCAAATCCAACCATTGCCCCTACAACTGCCGCCATCACGATCGCATTTCCGCCACTCAATCCGTTCAACCATGACTCTAAGCCCACATTGATAGCTGCAAATGGTGTACCGATCACATAATTCACAAGTAGGACAGTGACTAAAGTACCTAAAACAGGAACTAAGAACACTGGAACTACCGATGCCATCGATTTTGGCAGCTTTATATGGTTTTTGATCCACAAGCAGATGTACCCAGCGATCAGCCCTGAAACAATTGCGCCTAAGAAGCCTGCGTTAATGTCTTTTACTAACATCCCTCCAACAAGACCAGGGGCAATCCCTAGCTTATCGGAAATCGAATAAGCAATAAATGCCGATATTACGGGAAACATCAATCCTAAAGCGATGCCACCGAATCCATCTAAACTATGGAGTAATCGGATGATCGTATTCGCACTTTCTCCATGAGAGGCGTCCCAAATATCGACGATCCCAAATATTGATCCGCCTACTCGAGAAATCGCCATGATAACTGCTCCGGCAATCACCAGAGGAATCATATAAGATATTCCTGTTAAAACATGATTTTTCATTTCACTTGCCAACTTTTTCATCTGATTTTCCTCCTCTTTATTGATCAATCAGCTTTAATGCATCTTCAATTACTTTTTCTGCATTTTTTATAGGGGCTGCTACCGGGACTTTAAGGATCTCCTTGCCATTGAAACGCTCTTCATTTCTCACTTTCGTATCAACGGCAAAAATCACGACTTCCCCAATTTGACAATCCCGCTCGTTCAATTCATTTTCGATACCTGTTGCTCCTTGTGTCTCAACCTTGATTAAATCCCCACGTTTCGCTGCTGCTTTTTTTAACGCCTGTGCCGCCATAAAGGTATGGGCAACTCCTGTGGCACACGCCGTTACTGCAATAATTTTTCTCTTCATTCTTCTTTCTCCTTTTCTCCGTTTTATTCGCTTAATAGTTTCGCGATAATCTCTTTATCTGTTTCGCTTTTCAGCGCTTCTGTGATGTCTTCATCCATCAATTTCATGGCAATTTCTGATAAAATCCGTAAATGGGTGTCTCCTTGATGTTCTTCAGGAATAGCAAGCATAATCACAACCGTTACTGGTTCATCATCTAAGGATTGCCATTCTAATGGTGCCTTTAACCGAGCAAAAACGATTGCGGGTTCAGAAACTGCACGACTTTTTCCATGGGGGATTGCTATATTATTGCCTATTCCTGTGGTCGAGTGATCTTCTCTTTCCATAACTGATTGAACATACTCATTTTCGGATTGAACGATACCTCCAGTTACCAATATTTTTGCTAATTGACGGACCACTTCTTCTTTAGTGGTTGCCTCTAGACCAAGAACAATATGTTCAAAAGGTAGTAGTGTTTCTATATTCATTTTATGTTCCCCCTTGTAAATACTTTTTTAATTCCTCTTTCGTCCCTTTAAGGAGGAAGGTTCGTTCATCTGATTCCATCACATTAAGCATCGTGTCATAGATTTCCTCAAGTTCTTGTACAGTTTCATCTTTGATACAGATGAAAAAGACATATTTCACCTTTGTTTCTCCCCAGTGGATCTCATTATTAAGACGTAAAAATACAATCGCTGATTTTTTCACGTATTCTGGTGTACCATGAGGTGTTGCGAATCGTCCAAAAGAAGTAAAGGAAAGCTGTTCCCTTTTTAGCGAAGAGTCAATCATTTCCTCGTTTACATACCCACGAGTAATCAATTGCTCCCCAATAAATGTAATCACCTCTTGATAATCTTCAAAATGATGATCTAAAAAAATCAAGTCCTCATGAATCAATTTCGCAAACTGACTGAAAGAACCATTTTGTTTTTCTTCGACTTTTCTTAAAAAGGCTTCTATTTTTCGCTGCTCATCTTTATTCAGTACAGGTGAAACATGGATTGTTGGAATCGAATCGATTTTTAAATCCACTGTCGATAAAATCAAGTCCTCATAAATATTGGTCTGAATCAACTCTTGAATTGAAAGAATCCTGGAAATATCGATTTGCTCATAATTTCTCCGAATACGAGCAGCTAGTAGCTGTGAAGTGCCTTTCCCACTGCTACAAACTAATAAGACACTCACTTTCTTAGGTTGTTTTTCTTCTCGTTGTTCTTTCATCACTTGGATGTGTACGGCCAGAAAGGCAACCTCATCTTCAGGGATCGAAATCGAAAAATGCCAATTTAAGGCATGAGCTAATCGAAGCGCTTCCTCAAAAGACAAAGGGAAATTCTTCTTCACATCATTTAGAAAAGGGTTATGAATGACTAATCCTTTTTGAATGCGATAAATAGCTTCTTTGATATGTGATACCAATCCTAACAAAAGACTTTCATTGCGTAGGGAGATCGTTTCATGAATCAATTTGCGTATCGTTTCATCAAGCAAATCATCGGAGTCATTCTTCTTCATCAACGAATCCCCATAGATATGAAGCGAAATATAATGAACTTCCGAAACTGGCAATGACAGAGAAAACGTTTCTTCTATTGAAGCAATAAAACGATAAAAAGCTCTGTTCTCCATCAAAGGATGTCTTCTTTCTTCGAAAGTCAGATAATTCTTCTCTTTGACCCGATCAATCATGATGATTAGATGAAGCAATAGTGAGTGATAGGCAGCATCATTAAGCGTAATTTGTTCTTTTTTCAAATACTCTTGTAAGAGCGTATCAACTAAAGAAATCTTTGTCAGGTCAATAAAATCATTAACAAACTGAGGAATTCCTTGAATCGAATGCAAATAGCGTTGCTGCTCTTGTGTTATTTTCCAATTTCCACCCCAGAAATAGTAGATCAAATCAAATGCTAATCGACGTTTTTCTTGTTCTGACAAATTCAAAAAGGAACCCTTCCCCGGTAAAACTTCAATCGTAACGTTAAAGTGACGAAAGATCTCGCTTACCTGCCCCATGTCATTTTCTAAAGTTGATTTACTGATGTAGAGTGCATCTTGCAGTTGTTGACGCGTAAAATACGTTTTTTGTTTCAGTATTTCAAAGCAAAGAAACTGAATACGATCTTTTTTGCTCGTCGGTAAGTTTGATTCCTCGTTCCCATCAAGATACTTTAGAATTTCAGCTGAATCGCCATCAAGAAATACCCCTACTCTAGGTTTGCGAACAAGCCTTATTGCTGTTTCCTGCAAAAATTCATCAATTCTCTTTAGCGATTGCGAAACTGTCTTTTGCGAAAGCGACATATGCAACCCAATTTTAGCAACCGTTGTTGGTCCATTTTCTAAGAGATATCGAATAATTGCTTTTTCCCGTTCACTGATCATGAAACTATCACCTCGTCTACATTTCTAATGGTAGCTTTTTCTTAAAAAAATGAAAACACTTACTTTTACTGCATTCATTACAGTAAATCATAGGCACTGAATATATTGCGCCGTTTTTTTCATGTGTACTTTTTCGTTTAATCCAGATTATTTACATGTCCCTTGGTATTTTCATAGTATAGAGGATATTACTCAGTGGGAACAGAAAAAAAATACCAATGAACAAACGAACTGTCGTCTGTTTCATTGGTATTTTAACTTTTGATTCTCTAATAACGAGATACGCTTGAGCAAATCCTTTCCTTAACGCCCCAACACCTCCGCCACCGAATAAACGCCTGGGGCAAAGGTCTTGCCTGTTAGCTTCTTCGTCATGGCATTAAAGGTATAGTGCTCTTCTAAGACGACGACTTCATCGTATTGCTTTAATAGCGTGCGAAAATCTGTATCGGATAAGAGGAAATTCTCTCGGCCATCGACATTAGGTGAAAACAAGTAATATTTTCCGACATAGCCAACTAAGTAGCTATCTACTGCTTCTTTGTTAGTACTGACCACCAAATATTTTTTCTCGTTTAGGTCAAAGTGATCGCCAGTAACGGCTGAAACTTGTGCTGGAATCGAAGCAGCATATTCACGATTGGTATAACGCATGCCATTATTTTCAGAAAGGATCAGCAATGTCGCAAAAAACAACAGAATCAAGGTACTGTATTGATAGATTTTTTTCGTAGTCAAGCTGGCAAAACTACGATAGTTTCGCCGATCGATCGCTTGTTCATGATACAAATGATCAATGCCTCTGACCATGAAAAAGGTCATTAATCCAAGTGCTAAAATCACGATACTTGAGGCATAGCGATCGAACCCTGCCAAAGACAATGCTTCATCAGTGGGCATCGAGAACAAGAACATGGCATAGATTCCTAAATAATACCCACCAATGATACCATCGATCAACAGCAGTTCTTTGAAAAATGGATTGCGTTTTTTCATGATAAATCGGACAAATAGCCAACTGCCCAACAGGATGACCTGGATCAAGAGAATCCCTTGCGTGGAGATCGTCGCAACATCCGTGATGGTTTTGACAAAAACATCCGTAATCTGCTGCAGTATCTGAGAATCCTTTTCACCAAAAATCTGTTTATAAGCGGTCACGCTGACTTCATGCTTCGATTTAGGAAAATTCGCTTTGACATGCAGGTTCCAAAGAATCGCCGGCAGGACAGAGAGCCCAATGGCAGCTAATCCTACAATCATCATGCCCAGCCGTTGCCGCCAACGAACTGATGCCTGCCACAAGCAGACTAGTAAATAGCCACCTAAAATCAGCAGAAAAAAGACGGCGCTATTTTTGACCAAATCAAGAGAGGCGCCAATCAAAAGAAAGAAACCGATCGACGGTAGTACGTTGCCTTTTAAAGCGAATAAGCCAGCGATGCCAGCTAAAGTCAACACTGGCAGGATAAAGTCCACTAACAAATTATTCATTCGAATCGCAATATTAAAATAATTGAAAACCGCCATACTGGTGAAGATCAGGGCAAAAGCCAGCTTTCTTTTCGGATCACGAATAATCGCAAAGAAACTATACAGACTACAGAAAATCAAAATCAATTGACCAATCAGCAAGACATTCTCATGATAGCCAACAATGATCGCTGTATAAGTAACAAACAGCGAGCTGCCTAAAGGATAGGAAGTAAAACTGATGATGGCATCGGCTGCCGTTGGCAATTGTCCCTGCGTATAAAGGAATTTAACGATCGTCGCCCAATGGGAGAAGTTGTCATAGTGGGTCAAATGACTGTGAAGCAAGGTTAAAACGAACAAAGCAAAATAGCCGTAAAACCACAGCAGGATGGGCTCTTGCAAGCCCCAACGTACCTGATAGCGCTCCTGCCAAAAACGCCAAACGCATAATAGTAAGCCAAGACCAAATAAAACCCATGCCCCCCAGATCAACCATCCTTTTGGACCATATGCGACAAAGGAAAGAACGAGGATCGGCAAACAGCAAGCAGCGATCCAGCTGATGTGTTTGGGAAAATGGCAAACTCGTACAAAAAGATAGACATAGCCAGCTAATGATAAACCAAAAAGACTAAATCGCAGCAGGATCTCGATCATCATCTTCCTCCTTGTATATTAGAGTTAGGGTTTTAACCTTCCGGTTTTGATTGGATAACCCTATGAACCATCGTTATTTTAA
>NZ_JBLGTY010000031.1:0-25746 GCF_047470845.1 Candidatus Enterococcus avicola
AGGGCAATCGGAGGCTTCGGATAGATAATGAAAAGAACACCTTATAAAATTTGTCTAAAAAAGTGTTGCCAAACCACGCTTTTTGCAAGAAGATGAACGCTATTCGTTCTTTTCCGAAGATTTGATCGACTTTGCTCAAAGCCCTCAAGTGGTGCATGTCAGCGATCGAGGCACGATGGTCCAGCTATTACAGCAGACGGATCTGTATGGAACCGGCTCGGGGATCGTTGCCCAACCAGAACGCCAAGGCTTGGCTTTTCTTCCTTTGATCGACGCGTCCGAGGGTGAGATCATCCTCATTAAAAAGAACGCTCGCCCATTATCAGTGATCGGCGAGCGTTTCTTAACAAAATTACGACAACACCTTGCCGCTTTTCCTACTGATATATAAGCGAAGGCCTCCTCTTCCTACTCCCCATAGATGATTGGCTGCACCTTCGCATTATATAAAAAATCCTTGAGCCACTTCCCATGCAGGAGGCTCAAGGATTTTCTTTTACGGTTACTGTTGTCGGCAATCACCGCTGATTACAGCTGCTCTGCCTGCATTTGATACATTTGCTGATAGATTCCCTGCCCTTGGACAAGACTTGCATGGGTTCCCCGTTCCACGATCTTCCCTTGGTCTAGGACCAAGATTTGATCGGCTTGTTTGATCGTTGACAAACGGTGAGCGATCATGAAGGTCGTCCGTCCTTTTTGCAAGACGGTCATCGCCTTTTGAATGATGGACTCTGTTTCAGTGTCCACATGGCTCGTCGCTTCATCCAGAATCAAGATTTTTGGATCAAACACCAGCGCACGGGCGAAACTGATCAGCTGGCGTTCTCCACTAGAAAACTCATTGCCTTTTTCAACGACCGGATGATGGATGCCTTTTTCGTAGCGGCTCAAAAGGTAGTCAGCGCCGACTTGTTTCAAGGCATCGATAATCATCGCTTCGGTGATCGTTGGATCGTTCATCCCGATGTTGCTGGCGATCGTTCCAGTAAATAGATAGGGATCTTGCATGACGATCGCCATTGAATCTCTTAAACTATGACGATCATAATCAGCGATCACTTGTCCATCCACAACGATTTTTCCCTGCTGCGGATCATAAAAACGGAACAACAGGTTCAAAATACTCGATTTTCCAGAACCAGTATGACCAACTAAAGCAATGGTCTCTCCTGCGGCAACGTCAAAGTTGATATCGTGCAAGATCGCTTGCTCAGGGTCGTAGCCAAAGGTCACTTGTTGGAAAGAAACATCGCCATTCGTGACAGTCAGCTGCTCACTTTGTTGTTTTTCAACCGGCTGATCAGCAAACTCAAAGACCCGCTGTCCAGCAGCTAATGATTGCTGCACATTGGTGATGGTTTGGACAAGCCCTTCGATGGGATCATACAGGCGGTTGATGTAATCAATAAAGGCATACAGCAAGCCTGCTGAGATCGCCAAACGGCCATCAAGGAAAAAGGCGGCCAAGGTCGTGATCAAAATCAAGATCGTTGAATTTCGCAACAAATTGCCTAATCCCCAAGCGATACTTGAATCGAGCAAGAGGTATTTACGTCCAGTTTTGAACCATTTCTCTACTGTTTCATTAAATTCTTTCTGCAACTGATTTTCTCGTTGGAAGGCTTGGATGATCGCCATTCCTTGGACAAATTCATTCAACTGCCCACTGATTTGTGAGATGTATTCCCGCATTGCTAAATTGTAACGAGAGGCATATTTGGTATAAAAGTGCTGCCAGATTCCTAAAATCGGGATCAAAATCAGCATCGCTGCTCCTAAGGTACGATTCAAAAGAAACAATGCAATAAACGCACCAATGATTTGGATGATGTTGCTTAACAAATTACTGATCACGATCACGTAGAAATTAGACCGCAAGACTTCGGTGTCATTCGTGATTCGTGCAACGACTTTACCTGCTGGGATCTGGTCAAAGTAAGAAACCGGTAATTTGTGCATATGGTCAAAAAGCTGATCCCGCATTTTTTTGACGATACTGTTGGACATTTTTCGCAATTGCAGCAAGCTGATATAACGAAAGAGGGAACCAATCAAATTGACCAGCAAATACCCAGCGAGCAATTGGATCAAAAGCATCGTGTCTAAATTGCTACTGTTAACCGCCGGTGTCATCACTCGGTCGATCAGCTGCTTGGCAATCAGTGGTGAAGTCAGTTCGAGCGCTGCAGCCAGCAACAGCAAGATCGCACCCACGGTAAATTGTTTTTTATAATAGCTCAAATACGTGAGCAAACGTTTAATCGTTGAGAACACTCGTATCGTCCTCCTTTAACTGTTGATGATAATACTGCTCTTGGTACCAGCCTGGCGTTTCGATCAACTCCTGATGGGTACCACGCTGTGTGATCCGTCCGTCTTCTAAGACGATGATTTGATCCGCTTCGGTGATGGCGGACAATCGATGGGTCACGATGATGGAGGTCGGTGCCTGCTTCATCGTTTTCAAATTCGTGATGATGGCTTGTTCCGTTTTGGCATCAACTGCCGAAAGGGCATCATCCAGTAAGAGGACTTCACTGTTTCGTAAAAACGCCCGTGCTAAGGACAAGCGCTGTTTTTGTCCACCAGAAAGGGAAACGCCTTTCTCACCGACGACCGTTTCGAGCCCTTCTGGCATCCACTTGATGTCTTCGCTAAAGCAAGCAGCTTCCAGTGCTTCCCACAATACTTCTTCGGAAGCGTCTGGCTGTCCGAATAACAAGTTCTCGCGAATCGTTCGTGAAAACAAGGTATGTTCTTGCGGCACTTCTGCAAAGTGGTTGCGCACTGCTGTTGTTTGATAGGCCGTCAACGGCTGCTCGTTGATCAAGGGGACTTGATCAGAGTATGGATAGCGGTGACCGAATTGTCTTAGCAGCGTCGTTTTTCCGCTGCCGGTCTTCCCAACGATCCCTAAGACTTCTCCACGAGTGATCGTCAAATCCAGTCCTTCTAACACATAACGAGCTGCTTGCGGGTATTGGAAATGGTATGCTTCAAAACGGATCGTATTGATGGCTTGCAGGTCGGCTTCGCCTGGCGTTTCTAATTCATCCCCCGTCTGCAGCACTTCATTGATCCGACGCCAGGATGCGGCACCTTGCTGCATCACATTCACAAGATCTCCTGCTGAGATCATCGGCCAAACGACCATTGTCAAGTACACTTGGAAAGAGACCATCGCACCGATGGTGATCGTTTGGTTGGCAACAAGAAACGCCCCCACACCAAAGCTCATCACGAAACTGATCGCTAAGATGATGGTAATCAGCGGCCCAAAACGGGAATCGATCTCAGATACGATATTGTTTTTCGCTCGTGTTTCCAGTGTTTTCTTTCGAAACTGTTCCGTGGTGGCTCCTTCTAGTCCATAAGCTCGGACGACCCGAATGCCATCAATGATCTCCAGCACTTCACTGTTCATCTCAGAAACAGAATTCTGCGCTTCCGTAAACGCCTTATCGACTTGCGAGCCCCATTTGAAAATGTAATAGGCTAAAAGCGGCATTGGAATCAAGGCAATCAAGGACAGTAGCCAAGAAACCGTCCCAGCCATCATCGCTACGATAAAGCTTAGATACAAACTAGTATTTAAGAAAACCATCAGTCCATACCCAACGGTCATCCCCATCACTTGGACATCGTCACTGGAACGAGTCATTAAATCACCTGTTCGGAAACGATGGTAAAACGGCGCCCCCATTTTGAGAAAGTGGCTCATCAATTGTTCCCGTAATTGTTTTTGCAAATCGTAGGAACCAATAAATAAATTAAACGTCCAAACAAATTCCGCCAAATATCCTAACAAGATAGCTCCCGCGAAGAGGCTCACATATTGGATCAGTACGGAGTAATCAAAATTATCTTGAATCAACGCATCAATGAACAAGCGCAGAATATAGATCGGTGCGACATACATCGCACTAGCGATCACCATAAAGACGAATACAAAGGTATAGCGCACCTTATGTTCTTTAAAATACGTTGTTAATTGTTTTAATACATACTTCATGTTTTATCCCTCACATTCTAAAAAAGTACACAAAAAAGCTCTGTCCCTTCGGAAAAAGGACAGAGCATAAACGTCGTTATTATAGACATTATCTGTACACTAATGGTTACCGAATGAGGGATTCACTTTATTCAATTTGGTTGTTTTTTTATCAAATACTTTTTGCATCGTAATCCCTCCTTCTCTTTTTATTTTTGCTGACTACACCTAACACTTTACAGATAAGTTTCTGAGAATGCAACAACTTTTATTAATTTTCTTTAAAAAAGATTGACTTTTCTAAAAATACGAATGTCAGAACAGTCCTTTTTAACAACCTTTTTTTGAAAACGAATTCCTGTTTTATCCCAAGAGTTGCAAGGATTTTGGCAAAAATAAAAAAACAGATGCCCCTCTTTTCAACAAGCGCTGTTTGATCAGCACAATTGGTTAAAAAAAAGTTCCTCTGTTTTCTTACTACCTGTTTATTCTGTGACAGATGCTAGGCGATAGGATACTGTTCGTCCAAAAGGAAACACTTGCACCCCTTGCAAGCGATCTGTTTTCAAATACGCTACCGCTCCTTGATATAACGGCAAGACGGCTGTATCTTCAACGATCAATTGTTTCTCGAGTTCTTTCAATAAGTCCCAACGGGCAGCTGGGTCGTTTGCTAAAGTCGTCCGTGCTTCTTGTAACCCTTGGTCGTACCTTTCACTAGCATACCCAGAGGTATTCAAGCCACCTGTCGAATCATAAAATTCTAAGAAGTTGATCGGGTCCGCGTAATCTGGTGTCCAAGTCCCGAAGACGAGATCAAATTCACCTTGGGATTGCAAGTCCAAGCGGTTTTGTAAAGGAATCGACTTGGCATCGATGGTTAAACCAGGCAAATTAGTTTCTAACTGTCCTTGGACAAATTCGATGGTTTTCTTGGCTGCTGCTGTATCTGCTGACAACAGTTCCAAAGTGATCTCGTCTTGTCCCAACTCTTCTTTGGCTTGTGCCCAAAGCGCTTGTGCGGCTGTGAGATCATACGGCAGTAAATCGCCATTTTCTTCACGAAAATCTTGGTCTGTTTCAGGATCTTTGGCAAAGTTGCTTGGCACAAAGCCGTTCAATGCAGTGGATCCATCGCCTAAGATATTTTCAGCAAATGCCTCTTTGTCGATGGCTTGTAAAATCGCCTGACGTACCTTGACATTGCCTGTGACTTCTCGTTTTTGGTTGGCACTTAAATACCCCACCAGCGCCTTTGGCACATAGTTGGCTTGAGCTGAGTTTTGGTATTGCTGCGCGTACGTATCCGTTAAGGTGGTGTAGTCCAGTTCTCCTGTTTCAAAAAGGCTGACACCAGTTGCCGTTTCCTTCACTACTTGCACGTCGATCTTGGTCAATTGGACATTCTCAGCATCCCAATAATCAGGATTTTTCGTTAACGTCCATGATTCGTTGGTCCCGTTCCACCCTTCGATCAAGAATGGGCCATTGCCGACAAAATTTTCCGCCGACAACCCATAATCGGCGCCTTTTTCTTCAGCAAACGCTTGATTTTTTGGCATAAAAGGTGTCCCGACCAGAATCTGATCCAAATACGAGATCGGACTTGCCAATGTCAGCTCTAACGTCTGCTGGTCCAATGCTTTGGCACCTAACTCACTGACCTCAGCATCTCCTTGACGTACTTGACTGCCATTTTTCAACACATCCATTTGATTGCTGCTGCTAGAACCGTTCTCTGGATTGGCAACATATTGAAAGGCGTAGACAAAATCATCCGCTGTAACAGGATCGCCATTGCTCCATGTTGCATCACGAATGGTGAAGGTATAAACCAGTCCATCTTCTGATACCGTAGGCTCTTCAGCGGCCATCGCAAGCTCAGGGTCCCCCTCTTGATCCAGACGGTATAACCCTTCTGCCACTTGTCCGATCATATCGGAACTGTTGACATCCGTGTATTGCCCGCTATCAAGGGTCGATAAGGCGCCCGCGGTTGATACTTGAATCTCTTGCGCAACAGCGCCTTGCTCCTCTTGCTGTCCAGAATCCGTCGTGGGACTCGTGGTACTGCAGGCACTTAAAACCAATACTGTGAAAGCAGTGATACCAATCATTTTCTTTTTCATTTTTCTCCTCCTTGCGTGACCTTCTTTCTTACAACACGTCAACGACATACTTGAAAACCGCTTGTTCTTGTAAAAGCGCATCATAGGCAAAGTCAGGATGCCACTGAACCGCCAACAAGCGCTGACCCACGTGTTCAATGCCTTCAATGATGCCATCAGGACTCCAAGCTGTCTTTTGCAATGGACGAGCCAATCGATCCACCGCTTGATGATGAAAGGAATTGACCTTTGTTTTTTGACCGTATACACGAGCCAACATGCTTTTTTCAGCCGTCGCGATGGCATGGGTCGGCACTTCTTTCGGAATCGGCGCCTGCATATGAATGATCTCACTGAAGGTACTGATGTCTTGCTGCAGCGTGCCCCCAAAGGCCACGTTGACCAGCTGCATCCCCCGACAAACCGCAAAAATTGGTTTCTTTTGCAGCAGCGCTTCATCGATCAGCTCCAGTTCAAACTCATCCCGTGCCAAAAAGCCGCTTCCAGTTGCCTGATGGGCCTCCTGCCCATAAAACTTGGGTGAAACATCTTGTCCACCAGCTAACACCAGTTTATCGATCTGTGAAACATAGTCCTTGGCTATAGCTGGTTCACTGATTGGCAAGAGCAATGGCAGTCCGCCCGCTTGCTGGATCGCTCGCACATACCCTAATGGTGTGTAGGCGATCGGCAAATGATGCAGCACATCGCCAGCATCTTGCACTTCATTCGCAGCGATCCCTATAATTGGTTTGCCCATCGACATCCCTCCCTGATTAACGAATTTTTCAGAAAAAAGCGGCATCTAGCAGTTGAACAAGGCAAGCGCCACTTTTTCCCTCAAGATATGTTTCAACTATTCTAAACCAATCGGCACTTTTTGTGAAACACTATTTTCACTTTCGCGATCATTTATTACAATCACCATTCTATTCAACCGCCTCTTTGATTCGCAATAAAGAACACCGCTAGTCAGATATAGTTGAATTTTGCCAATGCTTTCTCTACGTAAAAAAACATGCGAGAAGCCGTGGCTTTCCGCATGTTTCGTCATTAAAATAATCGATTGTCTTTTAAAAACTCCAGCATCTGTGTTTTTAGGGGATCTTTTTCATTGCGGATCGACTTTGTTTGCGTCGTTTCATCAAGTGTCGATGGTCGCTTTTTAGGAAAAGGCGTCGCTGGTTCTTCTGCTAACTCTAAAATTTGAAAGGTATCCACCACCACTTCTGCCGCACAAAATCTTTGCCCTTCTGCTGTTTCATACGGACAGCCTTGCAAGTGTCCGTTGATTTTAATACTTGCTCCTTTTTGAGTATACCGTAAAAAGGTCTCTGCCTGTTTCCCATGAACGACACAAGCAAACCATTCATGATGCACTTCTTCACTGTTTTGCCATTGAGATACAATGACAAGATCAAAACGTACGCCCTGATCGTCCGCCGCATCAAACGCTTCTTTACTAGGCATCGCTGCGATTTTCCCAGTAAGAACCACTTTATTCATTGCCACGCTGCATCCTCGCTTTTCTCTCATTTCTTGAGTGATCTAAACTTATGCGACCTATTCTACCATATTCCAAAAAACAAGCAATCAAAGGGCGAATGGCTTAAGAAATGCTTTGAAAAAAATGAACCAACTCAAAGAATTCGTCTGCTCCTGTCAAAAAGCTGCGATTTTTTGACGGAAAAATTCTCTTTGCTCCACACAGCAAAAAAACAGTTGGTTCAATACCCCTATGAACCAACCGTCTTCTGCAAATCTTTATTTAGCAAAGGAATCTTGACTACCATAGCGATCAAAATGGAGGGTTTCGCTTTCGAGATAATCGATGATCGCTTTGGGGATCAGGACCCCTTCTTGCTGAGCTTTTTCAAAGTGTATTTGGCTGATCTCTCCAGGATAGTAGACTTGTGATTGCCCTTTTACTGGCGAGATTGCATGCAGCTCAGTCACCATCTGATCGACGCTTTGCTTGAAGGTTTCGGTGTCCGTAAAACGAGACGGATCGATCACAAGAAGAAATTGTCCTAAGCGACGTTTTTCCGTCAAATCCGCATACATGGAGGTGACCTGTTTACCAAAAGCCAAGCCCAACATCGAGCCAGCTAAAATATCCACCATCATCATCAAGCCATATCCTTTGGCACCAGCGATTGGCAATAATCCTTGGACTGCATAGGGGTCGGTGGTAGGCAAGCCTTGCTCGTCTACGGCCCAAGTATCGGGGATCTGCTGCTTCTTCGAGCGAGCGTCCAAAATTTTGCCCCACGCTTGAACCGTTGTCGCCATATCAAAAACCACCGGCGGATGATTGGCTCGTGGTGCTGCAAACGCGATTGGATTGGTGCCAAAATAGTTTTCGGTCCCACCAAAAGGCACCGCCATCGGATCCGATTGACACATGGCGATCGCCACTAAGTCGGCTTCAGCAGCCTGTTTGACGTAATACGCCATCGTCCCGCTATGGCTGGTCTGCTCGATTCCTACTGCAGCGATCCCTGCTTCTTTCGCCAGATGAATGGCGATCGCAATCGCTTCGTTGCACACATAATGCCCCATGCCGTTATCTCCGTGAAAAATTCCAGTAGCGGCGCCTGTTTTTTCAAAAGACATGTTTGGTTCTAGCGTGATGCCGCCTTTTACTAAGCGCTCGGCATAGTAGTCCATCCGCACGGCACCATGAGAATGGATCCCGCACGCATCCGCAAAGGTCAAATGCGCCGCTGTTTCACTGGCAGCGGCTTCTGGCAAACCAGCAGCCAAGAGTTTCTTTTTCATCAATGCTTCTAATTCCAGCAGAGATCGTCTGCTCATTTCTTCCATCTTTTCTCCTCCTTAGAAAAAGAGAAGCACGCTTGGCAACGGCTTCTCTTATTGATTAAACACGCGATGATCGAGTTCATCAGCAGACTTAGCGATCAAAAGCGCTGAATAGACATCTGAGTTCACGTTCAAGATCGTCCGCAGCATACCAACAAACCATTCGACACCAGCAAATAGCGCAATGCTTTCGATTGGTAAACCGAGCTGGGGAACAATGATTGCCAAGGAAACTAACCCCGCTCCGGGAACAACTGCATTGGCTAAAGAAACGAAAGTCGCAGTTACAGCTACCGTCACCATTTGGATCCCGTCAAAGTTGATTTGATACATTTGGGCGATCGTCATGACTGTAATCGCCATATGCATCGCTGACCCATTGCTGTTCAAAGACATCCCTAACGGCAATACCAAATTGGTGATGCGGCTACTGAGTCCTAATTTATTCTGGGATTCTTCCATAGCGATCGGCAGCGTGATGGCAGAGGAGGTTGTCGCCAATGCCATGACCGACATATTTTTCATATTTTTGATCAATCGTAACGGATTGATCCGACAATACACGGTCAACAAGACTAGCCACAGCCCAAGGAACGTGACGGTGGCTAGACCGTAGACGAGCAAATAGCTGCCTAATGGCAAAATGATCTGCAAGCCCAGGGAGCTGATCGTTGAAGCGATCAAAGCAAAAATACCGATTGGTGCCACGATCATCACGTAACGAATGATGGCAATGACGACCTCATTCAGATCCACGATCAGCCCATAAAGAGCTGACTCAGGTTTCTTTTGCACAAAGCGATTGAGGGCAACACCAAAAAATAACCCAAAAACGATGATTTGAATAATTGACCCTTTACTCAACGCATCGAAAATATTCGTGGGAATAAAGTTGATCACTGTCTCTGATATAGAAATTTCTTGTGCTTGCAGAGGTTCGCCGGCAGCTTGTGAAAAGTCGATCCCTTTGCCTGGAGCAAAGAAGAGCGCCATCAGCACGCCCCATGCAGCAGCGAATAAGGAGGAAATCCCAAAGACAGCGATCGTTTTTCCACCCAAACGAGTGAGTTCTTTCGGGGCAATCCCCCCAACTGCTTGAATGATTTGGCCAACGATCAATAATGGGATCGCCATTTGCATCAGACGCAAGAAAAGATCGCCCAAAATTTTTAGGAACGAAGCGGCTTGCCCAAAGAACAAACCGCAAAGAATCCCTAGAAGAACGGCAATAACGATCTGCGTCACCATCGGTAGTTTTTTTGCTTTCACTTTGATCCCCTCTTTATTTTCGAAGTATGGTTCCTGTATGCTGATCCAGTTCAGCTAACTTTTCGATTGAGGTAATAATCGCGGTTCTGGCTGCATCTTCTTCGACAAAATCAATCGCAGCTTCTATTTTTGGCAACATACTACCCGCTGCAAAATGGCCTTCCTCGATGTAGCCCTTGGCTTGTGCCACACTGATTTCCCCTAAGGCTTGCTGATTCGGCTGGTTGTAATTGATGTAGATATTGTCGACACCAGTCAAAATGATCAGGCGATCGGCCTGCACGTCTTTTGCTAAGACACTAGCGGTAAAGTCCTTGTCGTTGACGGCTTCCACGCCAGTAAACCCATTGTCGTTGCGAACGACAGGTACGCCACCACCACCGGCGCAAATCGTGATCACACCAGCATCGACCAATGTTTTGATGGCTTCTTTTTCAACGATTTCTTGCGGTTTCGGGGATGGAACCACTTTCCGGTAACCACGCCCAGCATCTTCTTGATATACCCCGCCATTGGCTGCCATCGCAGCATTGGCTTCCTCTTCACTATAAAAAGGTCCGACTGGTTTGGAAGGTTTCTCAAAGGATGGATCTGCTGGATCGACACGAACTTGGGTGACTAATGAGATCACCGAAGGATGTGCTTGACGTGTGGCAAACTCATTGATCAAGGCATTTTGCAGCCAATAACCGATACTTCCTTGGGTCATCGCCACGCAGCTGTCTAATTTCAATTGGGGATTTTTTTCACTTTCCCCTGCTTTTTGCTGCAACAGTAAGTTGCCGACTTGTGGTCCATTGCCGTGACAAACAATGACTTTTTCCCCTTTTTCGACAAAATCGGCAATATAACGTGCTGCTTGCGCAACAACTGCTTTTTGTCCTTCATCACTAGGGTCTTTATCTAAAATAGCATTGCCGCCTAACGCGATCACATTCAAACTCATTTTATGCTCTCCTTCTGATTTTCCTTTGCTAATACGGCAAAAACACCTAATCCGATCAGCAGTAATAGACAAGACAGGTAAAACCCGACCTGCATCGATCCTAAAGAATCGGCTAAAAAGCCAGTAACATAAGGTGCTAAGATCGACCCCGACATCCCGATAAAATTATAGGCACTCAAGGTCGTTCCTAAGGCGCCTTTTGGTGCGTTTTTCGTCACAAAGGTCACGACGATTGGATCAAGCGCCAGCTTGCCAGTCAATCCATACAAAATCAAAACAGTGATCAATAAGGTACGATCCGTTACAAAGGCAATGGCAAATACGGAAAGGGTCGCCAATGGGACCAATAAATAGACTAATTTTTTCGTTGCGCCTGTTTTATCATTCAATCGAGCAAAAATCAACGCACCTGGAATTGATGCCCATGGGACTAAGGAAGCAATAAAGCCGACACTCGCCCCTTCAAAGCCACGCTCGGCAATCAAGAATTGCGGCAGCCAAGTAATGATCACAAAGTTTGCATAAATGCTGGTAAAGCATAGAACAAAGGCTGCCACGAGATTGCGGTTTGAAAAAATCTGCTTCAAGGAAATCTTTTCTTTCGGCCCTTCTTCTTTTATTTCTTGTCCTTCATCTTCTGGACGAATCACTTTTTCTTTCAAAACAAAATAGAACAAGACACCGACGATCAAGGTCGGAATTGCCATTAGGAAGAAGGGTTGGCTCCAATGGCCCCCGTTATCCAAGACTAATTTACTAGAAAGCAAGTACCCACCAGACGTTCCAAACGCCATCCCACTGTTGATAATGGCATTTCCGACGGTTCGTTTGTTGTCGGGAATCGCTTCGGTAGACAATGCGTATTGCGGACCGTAATAGGCACCTTGACCAATCCCTGCAATGGCACGAATCACTAAAAACAAAACAAAGCTTGTGGCTAGCCCACTGAAGTACGTAGTCACCGCCAATAAAACAAAGCCTAGAGCGATCACTAATTTGCGACCGATTTTGTCGCCGATGATCCCAAAAGGAATTTGCGCAACGGCATAAGTCAAAAAGAAAATACTATTGGCAAGTCCTAGTTGTGTGTTACTTAAATTGAATTCTTCACCGATCACACCCATGATTGGATTGAAGATCGTCCGTGTGGCGTACATTAAAATCCAGCCGACAAAGAAAATAGCAATGACTTTTTTCCAGTAAGAATTGCTTACTTTGACCGCATCTTTCTGGTTACTGATTTCCATGATTTCTCCCCTTTTCTATTCTTTTTCCTCAAGTGACAATGACTCCAACGCTAACAACAACCCAAAGCTAAGATCTTTGCCTGACGAATGACCGATGGACATCAGCTGCTGCACGTCGTTTTCCAGCACCTGTGGGTTTTTGCTTTTTACGTCTTGGAATAATTGCAGCATTACCGAATTGACATACCCTTGACTGGCACTTTGAATATATGCAAGGCTGACATCCGTCGTAGACAGCGGTTTTGCCAATGCTTGCGCTAACGTTTCGGCTTCTGGCTGCTGCAAGGCATAGAGCATCGCTTGATAGGCAACGAGAAGATCATCGCCGCTAGGTGTCAATCCTTTGCCGCGACCAATCAGGTGGTCAATGATTGGTTCCCAATCTGAGACAGACTGCCGCAATGCCGCAAACACTGCTTGGGTTTTCTCATCTTCTGGCAACCCAATCTTGGTTTCTAGTTCTTGTTGAAGCAGTATTTCTTTCAAAAGCTGCAATTCCGCAGAGGTGAAGGATAACTCCTTCACCTGCAGCGAAACCAATTCTTTCTCCTCTAATGAAAGAGAAAATGTTCCTTTTGTGCTGTAAAAGGTCAGACCATGCTCTCGGACTTGCACGCGATTGCCGACTTCGATCAAAGGTAGGACTTGTTCAAACAATGCATCGGGTAAAAAGACGCCGAAGCCAGTTAAATAGTTGCGATAGTTGTTGATATTGACCAGCTGCTGCCCGATCATCACATTGAATGAACGATCAAACACGCTATGCACCCGACCGGTACGACCGAATCGTTGCAGTGGGTCTAGATAATCACTGATTTTGATTTTCTCAGTCAACTTCGATCCCCAGATCCTTCGCATAAGCCGTCAAGGCATTTTCAAAACAGCCTAACGGTGCACGCACCGTGCCTGCGCCGACTTGACCGACACCTGCTTCTTTATGGGCAATCCCAGTATTAATGATTGGGGTGATGCCTGTTTCAACGACTTTACGGATGTCGATCCCCAAACAAGTCCCTTGGAAGTCCCATGTTGGGATCGAGAAGGTCGGATTATGACCGAAACAGATTTTTGCCATTTCGTTGGAAGTTTCCAGCGCATCTTCAAAGCCACCAGCGCCGACAAAGCGTGTTACCCCTGGTGCGGCTACCATCGCCATTGCTCCGACACCGACGGTTTCAGTAATGGCACTGTCCCCAATATCAGGATTGCCATCTGCTTCGGTAAACCCAGTAAAGTACAAACCTTTCGGCGTATTGACTGGTGCAGTATGCCATTGGTCTTCTGTTTGGGCGACACGAACCCCAAAGTTAACACCGTTTCTCGTCATGGTGGTCACGATCGTTCCTTTGGCATCGACACGGGCACCGTCAACGATGGCTTTCCCGGTTGCCATCATGATATTCAAGAAGAACTGATCGGTATCTGCTAAGAACTTGATCACTTCATATTTTTGCTTTTCATCGATCTCTGTTTGGATGATCAACGGCGCGATCTCTTTCAAAAAGTTCAATGATGCTGCAATATTTCGTTGATGGAATTCATCCCCCATTGTGATCGACCGGGCAATCAATACATTCAAGTTGATGCCTTCTTCTGTTAATTGTAATGCCTTGGCAATGGTTGGTCCTAAGACGTCTTTGATCCAATCCAAACGATCGATGACTTCTTGTGAATAGGCACCAAATCGTAAGACTTTACCGATCCCTTCGTTCAAAATACAGTAGGCTTTGTTGCCGACAAGGCGGTTTTCAACCACAAAGACAGGCATATTCCCAGAAGTGATCCCGCCCATTGGTCCAACTGCCTGGACATGGTGACATGGCATAAAGCGGACTTCCCCACTTTCGAGTAAGCGGCGGGCTTCGTCTTCATCCTTCGCCCAGCGTTCAAACAAGGCAGCGCCGATACAAGATCCTTGCATCGGTCCCGTCATTTCCGACCATTGGATCGGTGGTCCTGCATGCAGCAAGGTTTTCTGGCTTTCGTTTAATTCAGCGATCACTGATTTAGCTGGAACGACATCGATCAAGAATGGTTGGGCATTTTTGATTTTATCCGTCACTGCTTGGTTTTCAGCTGTGATTTTTTCGTCAAATTCTTCTAACGCGTCTAAAATGCGGATCATTTTCTTGTTGCCGTTGGCACGAGGACGCCAGTTGAATTGTTCTGTTTTCCCGCCATATTGCAGGATCGATTCATTGAAGCTTTGCAAGCCAACATTGATGATCCGTGGTTTGGTGGTCAACAGCTCCATCACTTTCTCGCTAACTGTCGGCACCTCAACTTTGCTACCAGTATAGTCATAGACCGCTTTGTCTGCTTCAGAAAGAGTCGCCCCTTTTAAGGCGAGGGCTAATTGCACTGCTTGAGCATTGCTTGGTGCCACATAGACGTCAGCTGCTTTCAAACGGTTGACTGCTTCTTGATAGTTTTGCGGATCTTTTTCAGTTCCGCAGACGGTAGCAACAAAGTACAGCGCGCGATCAGCTGCTTGGGCTGTTTGCTGTGCAGCTTCGATGGCTGGTAACAGTGCACCTACCATATCTGCATGTGCGCCGTAACCTAACACCACATCAAATAAAATGACCCCTGTTTGCTCATCTTGCACATAGTCTTCGATTTTTTTAATGCGCACTTCAGGATCGATCATTGGGTGCGGTTTGCCTTGGGTATAGATATCATCACCAAGGTCGATCACATCATAGCCGTGGGAATGCAAGATATAGCCTTCTTGTTTTACAAGGCCTTCTAGATTCAAGGCTTCGGAGATCAGCATTCCTGCTTCGGCAGCTAATGTACCGCCAGAATAAAGACCTTTGACCACTTTATCTTCAGCGAGTTTGGGCACATCTGGGGTTTCCACGCGTTCAAAATAGTTCGCTTTGACGGGTTCTTCATTGGCAAGATCAACAGCGATGCGCGCTGTTTCTTCCAGAGTATGTGCCAAATAGACTTTTCCTTCATGGGCTTCTGGTTTTTCTCCTAAGAAAATCGCTACCACAGGTTTGCTGATACTTTGCAGCAATTGAACGACTTCATCCCGCACTTCTTTTGCAGGTGGTTTCGAGATCACGCAAATCACATCTGTCGGTTCATGATTTTCTAAAGCAACGATGGCATCTTTGACAGTGATCGCCCCAACTTTGTCGCTTAAGTCACGTCCGCCGGTCCCGATGGCATGAACGACACCACCGCCTAATCGGTCAATGATCGTCGTCACTTCTTGAATCCCCGTACCAGAGGCACCAACGACGCCGATGTTTCCTGGTGCCACGACATTCGTGAAGGCAATCGGAATGCTGGAAATAATACCAGTCCCACAGTCAGGCCCCATCATCAATAAGCCTTTTTCATGAGCCAGCTTTTTCAAACGCACTTCATCTTCGATAGCGACATTGTCCGTAAACGAGAAAACATGCAAGTCATTTTTTAGCGCTTTTTCCATCTCGGCTGCGCCATATTCCCCAGGAATACTAAATAATGCAACATTAGCATCTGGCATTGCGCTCAAGGCTTCTTGCCATGAAGCCGCCGCTGGCGTTTCTTTGCCTTGATCTTTTGCTGAAAGATCAGCTAAAAATGAATCGATCGCTGGCATTACTTGATCCATGATCTGTTCGTTTTGGCTATCGACCACGATCATCATATCGTTGGGTGAAGCACCTTCTGCCTCTTTAGAAAGCAATCCAGTGTTATTTAATATATCTTTGTTTGCATCCGTCCCCATCATGATTTGACTCATTTCGACATCGCCTAGATCATTGATCGTATTCGTCAGCAGCATTAAGTTAATGGAATCTTGATAGTTATTCTTTAAGATTACTGTGTGCAGCATTTGTTCTCCTCCTTTTCTTATACTCTCATTCTAACGAGCATTGTTTGCGTTTTCATTGGATAAAGTTCTAAAAAAATGCTATACTTTTTATCCAAAAGAGAAAAAAGGAGCATTTTATGAAATTAAAAGAATTGGTTGAACTGCCGCTTTTTGAAAAAAGTAAAGTCCTGACTGGCTCCATTGGTTTAACAAATTCCGTTGGTTCCGTTATGGTACTGGAAGCGATGGATATCGAAAAATGGAGCAAAGCCCATCAATTGATTTTGACTTCTTTTTATGCCTTCAAAGACCAATCGCCTGAGGAACTGCGTGTTTTTTTTGAAAAAATGCAGCAAATCGGTGTCAGCGGTTTAGTGATCAAAGTGGATCGCTTGATCCCTATGATTCCAGATTGGGTGATTGAGCTTAGCTTTGCTTATCAGATCCCTTTGATCAAAGTGCAGCAAGAAGTCAGCTATGAAGCCATCATGCTAGCGGTTTACGAACCATTGCTGAATCACCAAACCCAGCTGCTGCGTACCTATTACGAAGTTCGCCAGCGCTTCATGAAAGTCGAGCGCAACCACTCTTCTTTCGATCAGATCATGCAGGAGTTCTATCAATTGATCGAAAAGCCTTGTTCTTTGCGCATCCCCCATTTAGATGTGCATGTATCCGTCGGTCAATCCTTTAAAAATTTCGTGGTGACCAAACAAGAACCCATGAAAACCATCGAGTTTACCAAGAACCACTACGAATATTTGGAATTATTTTCTCATGAAAACAATCAATATGTGACTGCCATAAAAGTAGAGATCATCAATCCTTACAATGATCTGTGTACCTTGATCGTTTATCAGAAAGATTCGCAGATCCCTGAGGCAAAAGTCATGATCATTGAAAATGTGATCGACGTCATTTATGAACGCCTCCAAATGGAGTATTTGTTGAAGAAAGAACGTTACAATCGCATGAACAATCTGGCCGATGCAATCTTACAAAACACTCCTAGTAATTTGGCTGAGCTGGATCTTTTGTTAGAAGAAGCGCAACTGGATCGCTACGATTTCTACCAAGGCATTGCCTTTGCTTCCAACAGCTTTAAAGATAAGGAGCGTAAGTCCGTCGTCTTGCACAAGCTACGGGCGTTGAAAACACCCCACGTCTTTTTCGAACACTACAACTATTTGGTGATCCTCTATAATTTCCAATCGATCGCCCATCAGGTGACGAAACAGATGCTGCAGACACATTTTGATAATGCCTTATTAGCCGATGAACATGGCTGCTTAGTGGTCAGCGAAGTCTTGCGCAAGGAACAGATCAAAGAGATCCTGCCAGAGTGTTTGGATGCGATCCGCTTCAATCGGCAGTTTTATTTGGCGCCGATCATTGCCTATAGCGACTTAGGTATCTTTAGTTCCTTTATCAAGGAGAACCAACTGGAAAAGCTGCAGCAAAGCATTCCCCCGAAGCTGTATCAACTCTCGGAAGAAAATGAAGAGCTGTTCAAAACGCTGTATACCTTTTTTATCACGAATCGCAATTACAAAAATACGGCTGAAACCTTGTTTCTTCATGCCAAAACGATTCGTTATCGGCTAAGCAAAATCGAACAGCTACTAGAGATCGATCTGACAAGTCCGATCCAATTAGTCAATTACGAGATCGGCACCTATTTATTAGAGCTTCAGAAAAGGAGTCAAGCAAAATGAAAAAAGAATGGCAATTGACCACCGGTGCTTCGGTGTCCCTTTATCCTGCTTCGGAGAAATACCTGATTTACTTTCACGGCGGCGGTTTTGTTTATGGAACCCGTCAAGACATTCCCGCATCATTGATCGCACTATTTCAAGAGCAGCAATACAGCGTCCTCACAGTCGATTATTTACTGGCGCCCAATTCCTCGTTAGTGGAGATTTTGGCGCTGAACTGGCAAAATTTTCAAGAATTGCAAGCAACTGTGCTTAAAGATAACCCGTTTTGTTTCTGCGGACGCTCAGCTGGCGGTTATTTGATGCTGGCGCTGACCCAGCAATTACTGAAGGAACAACAGAGATTGCCTGAAAAACTGGTCAATTTTTATGGGTATACCGATCTTTCTTTTATTGAAAACAAACGAGTCTTGCAGCAGCCGCTCTTAAGCAAAGAGCAAGTCCCTTCTTTGGATCAAACCGAGATCGTTTGGGATGATCCGCAGTTTCAGCGCTATTTGCCTTATGTTTATTGGGTTCAACAGCAAGAACTCACCACGATCTATGGTCTAACAGCTGAAGCTCTTTCTGACTATGCCATTGATCCTGAGCTGCTTGCTCAATTTCCTCCAATTTTCAGCAGTGCCAGCAGTACCGATGAGGAAGTTCCTTTTCGTTACAGCAAAGGCTTGAAGAAAGTGCCTAAAAGCAAATTTGTCCCTGTCTATGATTTGCCCCACGATTTTTTGAAAAACGTCGAGGAGACGCAAGTCCAAATGGTGTTTCAGCAGCTCGCCCGTTGGCTCAAACAATAATTTGATACAAGTAAAGTGAAAAATAATGTTTTTTTATTTCGACGAGTGCACAGAAAAACTCTGATTGCCTTCGCTTCCTCCTTATCTCAAAAAACGTGTGGTTTAATGAAACTCTTTTAATAAAAAAGGCTTGATACAGGCTCAATTCAAGAGAGAATGCTATACTAAAGGGGAGTATGTTATAGGAAAGAAGGATGAGGTTTTATGCATTTTGTCGGGATTTTGTGTTTGATCCTAATCACGACGACCCTCTTCTCGCATCTGGCGAGACGGATGGGCGTTCCTGCTGTCATCGGGCAGTTGTTAGCGGGGGTTTTATTAGGAGGCGCAGGACTCAATTGGGTCCATCCAGATATTCTGGTTCATGATTTTTCAGAGATTGGTGTTATTTTGCTGATGTTTTTAGCGGGATTGGAAAGTGATATTTCTTTATTGAAACGCTATTTTCGTCCTGGGATGCTCGTTGCCCTTTTGGGGATCGTGTTCCCAATGCTCTTCGGGTATGCCACGGGGGTCGGTTTTCAAAGCAGTCCCACAGAAGCGTTCTTTTTCGGGATCGTGTTAGCTGCCACCTCAGTCAGTATTTCTGTCGAAGTATTGAAAGAGTTGAATGTGGTGAATACGAAAGAAGGGTCGACGATTCTTGGTGCTTCCGTCGTGGATGATATTTTGGTCGTGTTGGTTTTGAGTCTTAGCCTTTCCTTTTTAGGCGGCGAAAGCAGCCAAGCAACACCACTGCCGATCACCTTATTGGTAGAATTGATTTATTTTGTGTTGATTTTTCTATTGGTGAAATGGATCGCTCCGTTCTTATTGGCACTTGCAGAAAAGCTATTTGCAAATTCCGCGGTGATCATCATGTCACTGATCATCTGCTTAGGAATGGCGTATCTTGCTGACCTCGTTGGGTTAAGCTCTGTCATTGGTGCCTTCTTCGCAGGGATCGCTGTCAGTCAAACGAAGGTTCGTGAGGAAGTGGAACACAGTGTCGAAGCATTAGGTTACGCCGTCTTCATTCCGGTGTTCTTTGTCAGCGTTGGCTTAGAAGTTGATTTTTCCCGCTTAAATGAGCAATTATTCTTTATTCTTGCCTTTACCGTGGTCGCGATCTTGACCAAACTGGTCGGCGGCTATGTTGGGGCGAAAATCGCGAAATTCTCAAACAACAGTGCTTGGATGGTGGGAGCTGGAATGATTTCCCGAGGTGAAATGGCATTGATCATTTTGCAGATTGGTCAACAAAACCAATTGATTTCGTCCGCATTGTATTCCCCTTTGGTGATCGTTGTCTTGTTGAGTACCTTGATCTCTCCCCTGATCTTAAAATACTTTACGAAAAAGATTTATTAAGCGATGTAGCAACAGCTAGGCGATACCGATGATTGCGAAAAAAACAGCACGGGTTTTGTAGTGACCGCTCAACGGCCGATTGTTGATCGAACGTTGGGCGGTCGCTTCCTTTCCCGCGCTGTTTTTCTTTATACAGTTATAAAAGCGACAATGCTGCTAGTTACTGGAAACCAATGTTAATTTTCCATGATCGATTTGATACACATCATCCGCGACGGCATCGATAAACGCTTGATCGTGAGATGTGAACAAAACCATGCCTCGATAGCTGCGAATCAATTGTTCCAAGACGGTGATTGTCGGCAGATCAATAAAGTTCGTCGGTTCATCAAGTATCAAGACATTGGCAGGTTGAGTAAAGATGCGTGCGAGCTCGACCCGTGTCGCTTCTCCGCCGCTTAGCACATTGACTGGCTTCATCACGTCAATCTGACTAAATCCCAGATTGTGTAAAATACTGCGGACCAGTGGTTCCTGATAGTCTGTTTGAGCCATCAATTCCGTCAAAAGCGGTGTGGTGCTGTTTTTTCGATAGCCCATTTGCTCGTAGACCGCAAAGACGATTTTCGGTGATACATAGATTCCCTCTCCACCTGCGATGATTTCTTTTAGTAAAGTCGACTTTCCCGAACCATTCGGACCCACGATAGCGATTTTCTTCCCGGCAGCAAACTGGAAACTGCTGCTGTCTAGCAAACGTTTCGCCCCTCTTTGAATGGTTACTTGCTCCCCACGAATCGGTCGTTTATTATGCAGCTCCACTGCAGGGACTACTGGAAAACGAATCACCTGCTGCCGGGCGACGCCCTTCACTTCTTCCAACTGATCCAAGCGGCTTTCCATGGCTTTGACTGTTTTTTGCAATGACTTTTGCACCGTGTCTTTTTGTTTTGATGACGACAAACGGTCTGGTCGGATGTTCTGCTGTCGCTTTTTTTCAGAAATACGACTGCTCTTGATCGCTTGTTCTTTTTTCTTTTGGATTGCTTGGGTCAACTGCTGTTTTTGTTGCTGATACTGCGCAGCCTCCCAGGCAACACGCTGTGCCGCTTGCTCTTTTTGCTGTCGGTAACTGTCATAATTGCCAGAATACTCGGTGACTTTTCCTTGATCGACTTCCCAGATTTTCGTTGCCAGCTGATTCAATAGATACCGATCATGACTGACCACGATCAGGGTGCCATAATAATACTGCAGTTCATCAATCAAGACTTGAATTCCTTGCTGGTCCAAGTGGGTCGTTGGCTCATCGAGCAAAAGTCCTAACTGATAGGAAGATAACGTTTGTGCCAACCGGTATTTGGTCTCCTCCCCGCCGCTTAGTGTCGCCAATTCATTTGTTGGGATCGAAAAACGACCGAACAGCGCCCAGTCAAGGGCCTCCGTCTTATCAGTCACCTCAGCGATTTGCGGGAAATAGTGAAACGAATTTTCTTTTTGGATCGTTCCTGAATCAGGATCGACCACTCCCGCAATCAACTTCAGCAAGGTAGACTTGCCTTGCCCGTTTGCTCCCACGATCCCGATACGATCCGTTTGATAGGCGCTCAGTTCTTCAATGTTCAGTACTTCTTTGGACCCATAATTTTTGATTAGCTTGTTTATTTTTACACTTAATTGTTCCATCAGTCTGTCCTTCCCGTCTAGGAAAACGCAAGCACAAAAAAAGGGCATAGCCTACCGCTATACCCTGATTTTAATAAGAAATTGGAAAAAAGAGGACACTCATCCCTTGAAATCACGATTGCCTAGACTTTTGAAATAGATTTAAATTAGCTATTCAAAAGGTCAATCCACAATTTCATCGATGCTGTCATGTTTTTTCCTCCTCTTTTTGTCATATTTGTCTGTTGAATGACCAGCGGAAAATCAGCCGCTACTGTTTACCGTTTACGGTATTTTCAGGAAGCTTCTTTAGTCTATCAACGAATCAATCGTAGCACGTTTTCAAAAAAGAGTAAAGTTTCATCACAAGAATGATTGGTCTTATACGCCATCGGTGATTTTTTCTGCTAATTTGACCGAGACTTTTTCACCATTGAAGACTGCATGATCCAGTTCTCCTTCATCATGAGCAACGATCAACGCCACCGTGACGTCAGGGTCAACATTCAAGAGGGTCCGAAACATCCCAGAAAACCAATCGATCCCAGCCAGTAAGGCGATGCTTTCATTAGGCAGTCCTAACATAGGTAAAACCGTAGCCAGTGTGACTAATCCGCCACCTGGAACGACGATCGTTCCCAAGCATGCCAACGAGGACAACAAGACCACTTGCAAAAGATCCCCCCAGCTCAATTGGATCTGGTACGCCTGAGCAACGGTTACGATTGCCAGGGCTAAAAATAAGGAGAGCCCATTGCTATTTAAGGTCATGCCCAGAGGCATCACGAGCTTATTGATTCGATCACTGATCCCAAATCGCTCTTTGCCATCTTCGATTTGAAACGGCAATGAAACAGCAGAGGAGGTGGTCGTAAAGGAAACCACCGAGAGGCGCCACATGTTCTTTATCAAACGAAACAAGGAAACTTTGCAATAGAGCGACGTCAAGAGAAACCAAAGAAACAAAAAGAGCAAAGATGCTGCTGCTAACGTCAATAAAAAACTGGCTAACATTCCCAACACACGAATACCGGTATCTTCTACTAAGGAAGCAACAAGGCCGAAAATCCCGATCGGCGCCAACTTCATGATCATGCTGACCATTTTTATCAAAATATGATTAAAACTGCTGATCATATCTAGAAACAGCTGATTCTTTTTTTCATGCTTGATCAAGCTCAAGGCAAGGCCAAAGAAGAGCGAAAAAATAATCACTTGGATCATATTCTGCTCCACCATGGCTTGAATAATGTTCAGTGGAACAAAGTTTAAGATGACTTCTTCCATGCTGCTGGTACTTAATGCGGTTTCTGTACTTTGCAGCAGGGACTGATCAAGGCCGGCGCCAGGCTTGAGGATCAAGGCGAACAAGAGACCGAAAATAGCGGCGACGAGGGTCGATCCAGTAAACCAGAGGAAGACTTTCCCGCCGATCCCACCTAATTCTTTTGGATCAAGTCCCCCCACCGCTTCAATCACCGAGCCCATGACCAGTACGACCACAGACATTTGAATCAGTCGCAAGAAGAAGTCCCCGACTAGCTGCATTTGATCACCTAACCCGGGAAAGGAAACGCCCCAAAAAATCCCCAATACCGTTGCAATCATGATTTGGTTGGTCAAATTGATTTTTAAGGATCGTTTTTTCATCTGTTGTGCCTCACTTTTCTACTTGGCTGTTTTCTTAGAGTTTACAGTCAAGAATAAGAATGTACCACCGATCAACAAAATAATTGCGATATAAAAGCCCATTACTTTTGACCCTGTTGCATCCGAGATCGATCCGGTCAATGTTGGTGCGATAACGGAAGACATCATGCCGAAAAAGTTGAAGACCCCTAATGTCGTACCGACCCCAACTTTGGGTGCATTTTCCCCTAGCCAAGAAATGATGATTGGTTCAACCGCTAATTTCCCAAGGAACCCGTACAAGATCAACGCGATCATTAAGAAGGTCGAATTTGTCGCTTGCACCGTTACTAATAACATCAACGCAGCCAACACTTCTAAAATAACGATAAAAGTTACTTTTTTGTGCATGTATTTGTCTGCCAAGCGGCTAAAGAACAATGCCCCAGGAATGGAAGCAAATGCTACCAATGAAGAAGAGAAACCGATCGCGACTCCTTGGAAGCCTCGTTCTGTTCCTAAGAAGTTTGGTAGCCAAGTAACCGTCATATAGTAGGCATAACACGTCGCAAAATATAACACATAAGTAAAGAGCATCCGCAGGGAGAACAAGGTCGAAAGGGAAACTTTTTCTTTCGGCTGATCCGTTGTTTCTTCTTCAGCTGCTGCTTGGCTCTCCAAGAAAGCCACGTCTTCTTTGTTGCTGCGGATTACCAATGCAAAAGCGATCGTCATACAAACGATCAAGAAAGCGGATAAATACATCATTGTTTGCCAAGGCATGTTCATCTGAATAACGATAAAGCTTGATAAGATCATCCCAAACCCTGAACCAACGGCAGAACCACTATTGACGATCGCTGTTGAGAAGCTCTTCTTTTCTTTCGGAATGTTCTGTGAGGTCAAAGAATACGCTGAACCGTAAAATGACCCACAGCCGATCCCTGCTAAAAAGCTACCGGTATAGATCATGGAGATTGAAGAGGCTTGTGAAATCAGTAAAGCTGCCAGTGCAAATACCACGAATCCTGGAAGCAGAACTGTTTTCTTCCCAATCTTATCCACCAAAAAGCCGGCCGGGATCTGCATGATTACATAGCCGAAAAAGTAAAAGCTGGCAATCGATCCTAATGCTGTATCAGAAATATTGCCGCCAAGTGACTCATTGATTTGCGGATAGACTGGCGATAATGCAGCGCGATAAATCCAGATAGTGACCCAGCCTGAACACATTAAGATAATAATTTGTTTCCAGTAGGCAAGCCCACCACGTTCTTTATTGATTTCCATTTTTTTCCCTCCATCAGTTACACAAGTAAAGTTTGTGAAGCACGCCAACGAAAGCGCTTTAAGATAGTCTTAGTGTACGTTTTTTTGCCGACGATTGCATTTGTCATTTTTCACAAAGCGCTTTCAGTCATTGTGCATTTGTGCTAAAAATTTAAGTCGTTTTTTGGTAGTAATTTAACGCAGCGATGAGCGCTTTGCCAGCAGAAATTGGTGCTTGCTGGTACAATAGTGCCCCTTCTAACGCGGCTAAGACATGTAAAATATTTTCTTTGCGGCTGCTGTAGCCCATATTTCCAATCCGCCAGATTTTTCCTTTTAGATCACCAAATGAACTAGCGATCTCTACACCAAAGGAGTGAAGCATCTCTTCTCGGACAGCTTCGCCATCAACCCCTTCTGGAATAAAGATAGGGGTAACTGTCGGCATTTTGGTTGCTTTTTCGCCATAAATCGACAGCCCCATTGCCTCCAGTCCAGCGACCAACGCGCCTTCATTCGTCAAATGACGTTGATAGGCTGCATCAATGCCTTCGTTTAGCAGCATCCGTAATCCTTCATGAAGCGCATAGATCATACTCGTCGCTTCTGTGTGATGGTTGATTCGCTCTGTGTTCCAGTAGCGTTGCAGTTGACTCAAATCCAAGTAATTGCTCATAATGTGCCGCTTGTTTCGATCCGTTTTACTCAAGCCTAATTCTTTTTGGTAACGAGCATTAAGGACGGCTTCGACTCGCTCGTTGTAGGTCACTAATGAAAGACCAGACGGCACACTTAAACACTTCTGTGTACCGGCAATCGCTAAATCGACACACCAATCATCGACTGACAGGGCCACGCCACCATAAGTCGCCACCATGTCAACGACAAAGAAAATATCTTTTGCGCGACAATACTGCCCGATTTCTGCTAACGGCTGCATTTGCCCATTGGCGGTTTCCCCGTGGACCATCGCCACGATCTTGGGTTGAAATGCGTCGATTTCTTTGATGACCTCTGCGGGTGCAAAAGGAGCTGTCCACTCTTTTTCTACATATTTGACTTGTGCTTGGGCACGTTCACAGATTTCTCCCAGTAAGAAAGCAAAGGGTTCTGTTGCAAAGTTTTAAATAAAGAATAAAATCCCTTACGGTATCTATGATTTAAGCTGGGATTCCCAATAATA
>NZ_JBLGTY010000032.1:0-25281 GCF_047470845.1 Candidatus Enterococcus avicola
TTGATCTGTACTTGCATCGAAAGAGTCGCCCACATTCCCGCTAATCGTTTGGCTAGCGTGGATTTCGTTGCCTTCTATGTCCACATACTCAATCGTTACATCCGCTGCTGGTATCAGATTTTTTGTGTAAATGTAGGTGACTGTTTGCGCGGTTTCGCTAAATACGCCTTTACTATTTTCTGGCAATTGGCTTTCATCTAGTGTATAGCCATCGATCGATAGTTTATATTGATCTGTACTTGCATCGAAAGAGTCGCCCACATTCCCGCTAATCGTTTGGCTAGCGTGGATTTCGTTGCCTTCTAAATCTACATACTCAATCGTGACATCAGCTGCGGGTACAGTTTTTTTTGTATAGATGTAAGTGATGGTTTGTGCTGTTTCACTAAATACGCCTTTACTGTTTTCTGGTAATTGGCTTTGATCTAAGGTGTAGCCTTCGATTGTTAGCTGATATTTTTCTGTACTGGCATCGTAAGAGTCGCCTACGTTTCCACTGATCGTTTGAGAAGTGTGAATTTCGTTGCCTTCTGTGTCCACATACTCGACCGTTACATCCGCTGCTGGTATCGGATTTTTTGTGTAGATATAGGTGACGGTTTGTGCTGTTTCACTAAAGACACCTTTAAGATTTTCTGGCAATTGGCTTTCATCCAATGTGTAGTCTTCGATTGCTAGTTGATATTTTTCTGTACTAGTATCGTAAGAGTCGCCTACGTTTCCACTGATCGTTTGAGGAGAATAAATTTCTTCGCCTTCTGTATCAACGTATTTTACTGTTATATCAGCTGCGGGTATCGGATTTTTTGTATAGATGTAGGTGACGGTTTGCGCTTTTTCGCTAAATATGCCTTTACTATTTTCTGGTAATTGGCTTTTATCTAAAGTGTAGCCATCGATCGATAGTTTATATTGATCTGTGCTTACATCGAAAGAGTCGCCTACATTCCCGCTAATCGTTTGACTAGCGTGGATTTCGTTGCCTTCTAAATCTACATACTCAATCGTGACATCCGCTGCTGGTACAGGATTTTTTGTGTAAATGTAGGTGATGGTTTGTGCTGTTTCACTAAATACGCCTTTACTGTTTTCTGGTAATTGACTTTCGTCTAGGGTGTAACCGTCAATTGATAACTTATACTCATCCGTACTAGCATCATATGAAGCACCAATGGTACCAGATAAAGTCTTCGTTTCATGGATTTCTTGCCCTTGAGTATCAAGATATCTGACAGTTACCTCTCCCGCCTGCTCCGGGTCAACAATGACATTGACTACATGTGTTGTATATACACTATATGAGGCTTGTCTAGCCATAAAAATTGCTACGTAAGTCCCCGGTTTGCTCGGATCAACATTTGTGTAGTACGGAAAGATCTGTGAGTCAGAAATACTTTTTTCTATGTTGCCGCTAAAATTTAACTTAAACGCCTCGATCCCTAATGCCTGTGTTGAGAAATCGAAGTTACTGTTTACAGGAATATGAATCGTATCGGGGCTATCTCCAAAAGCATACTCGCCTACAATTTGACGCTCATAAAGTGCCAATGTTTTGGTTTCTCCTGCTTGCAAATTGATAGAATTTCCAATCGATGTAAATGCGTAGTTCAATCTTTGATTCGTTGTACCCACTTGCTTAATAAAGTAGCCCCCTGAAGGAACCTGAATCGTTACCTTTCCTGAACTGTCCGTGACTAACAACGTCACTTCACCAGATGTCGAGGAGGTCAATGTGAAATAAGCGCCTTGGATTGGCTGGTTTGAATTACTATCTAAAACTTGAACCGTCAGTTGCGCATTGGCAGCTCTTGCAGACGACGGATCAACAGAAGAAGGGACATTATTTACAGGGCTTGCAGCAGGTTCTTCTTTATTTTCTGATCCGCTGATGGCTTCTTTACTGTCACTACTTGAGAGGTAGCTTGTCCAGCATCCGCAGAAGCATTCGTATCATCAGATTGTACAGTTTTCACTTCTTCCTGATCCACCTGCGGAGATTCTGAAAACACTTGGCTTTCCGCCACTACCTGAAATGCTGGCGTTACCACCGCAGCACTTAATAAGATTACTAAAGATAGAATAGATTTAAACTTCTTTTTCACAAACTTTCACCTTAACCTTCTTTTTCAAAATTAAAACCTTTTTATCCAAACTTTTTTTACGCCTAATAATCATTATAATTTATTAATTTTTAATTTACAAACAATTTTTTATTTAGCGTATCATCCACTCCTATCAAAAATTTTTTATGCGGACACATGAAATACCATTGATCGTTTGTATACTTAATTCACTTGTCATCACATTGCATCACCTCTTCAGAATTTTATAATTCAAGCACCCTTACCTTCAAGCAAATCCAGTGCTAATCAGCGCAAATCTTCTTTGCATCCTTGTTTTATCAATGATTTCATTTTCAAAAAAGCAAATTATTTTTACTTAATCGTGGCATTCTTTTTTTGAATAATTCGAGCAAGTCTATCTTCTACTCTCAAAATGTGCTATCTTTGAACATTTATCAGTTCATATATGACAATTGTTACTTATTACAGGTGAAGGACTCACTGAAAAAAATCGAGTAATTCCAGAAATTTTTTTAGGAATATCTGAAGGAAGCTCATTTTAATTTAATCTTATGTAAACAAAGAAAACATCTTGTGCATTTTTTCTTTAAATCGAGCTTTACAATTGTTTCTTTGAACCGCTTTATGATAGGATATGTCAGAAGGAGCATTGAAATGACTATAGCTGAAAAAATAAAAGAGAGTCGCTTGAAATTAGGACTCACCCAAAAAGAAGTTTCCGAAAAATTATTTGTTACCAGACAAACGATCTCAAATTGGGAAAACAACCGAAGTACCCCAGACATCGACACATTGATCAAATTAAGTGATCTCTATCAAATCGATTTAGAGTCACTACTAAAACCAGAACAATTAGCAGAAGAACCAGAAATAAAGAGTGAAGAGAAGAAACCAACCTTCCGCCTTCCTCTATACTTGCTAAATTTGACTGCAGTCGTCGCTTGCGTTTTCACCGACTTCTTAACACCTACTGGAACAATGACCTTATGGACAGCTGCTGCACATTTTTTGTTACTAGTTAACTTTGTCCTTTTATTCGGCTTTTTCCTCACAAAAAAAAGACCCCTCCCTGCAAAAACAATTGTCTTTGCATTAGGAAAAGGTCTGTTGATCTTAGCCATTATATTAGGTTTTACTCTTTGGTCGAATAAAGGAGCTTCCGCTGATGCGTTACATCTGATTGGCCATAATTATGGTCATTTTATCTATTTGACCTTTAAAGCAATTGGGGTGATTTATTTGTTTGATTGGCGGAAGTTTATCTACTAAAAAATTTAAGCAGTTTAAAAAACCGCGTGTTTTTTATCCTATTCAGATAAACAGTTAAAATCCATATTAAATAGAAAAGTACTCTGATATCTATACAAAATATCAGAGTACTTTGTTTTAGAACTCAGAAGGTTTTTCATTAGTTAAGCCAAAGCTGTATGCAATAGCATCTAAAATTCTCTGACTAGCAAATCCATCTCCGTAAGGGTTTGAAGCTTTAGACATTTGGTCGTAAATATCATTATCTTCAAGCAATTCTTTAGCAGACACAAATACTTTATCTTCACTTGTACCCACTAATCTTAATGTGCCAGCCTCTATTCCTTCTGGTCTCTCAGTTGTATCACGTAAGACTAATACAGGTTTTCCTAATGAAGGAGCTTCTTCCTGCACTCCTCCAGAATCTGACATAATCATATAGCTATGATTAGCAAAGTTTTGAAAATCCACCACGTCTAATGGTTCAATTAAATGAATTCGATCGCAATCAATCAAAGTTTCTTTTACGGTTTTTCGAACTATCGGATTCTTATGCATAGGGAATACCACATGTACATCATCAAAGCGTTCGACAATTCGATTTATTGCTTTGAAAACGTTCTTCATAGGATTTCCTAAATTTTCTCTTCTATGCATTGTAACTAGTATTATTTTTTTATCACCTATATCTGTTAATAAAGAATGACTATATTGGTCTGAAATCGTATATTTCATAGCATCAATAGCCGTATTTCCGGTAACGTAAATATCGCTGACATTTCTTTTTTCATTTAATAAATTCTTCTTACTCATCTCAGTAGGAGCAAAATAAATATCTGCTAAAACATCAGTGAGCTGTCTATTCATTTCTTCGGGAAACGGAGAGTACTTATTCCAAGTTCTTAGACCTGCTTCTACATGCCCAATTTTTATTTGATGATAAAAACTAGCTATTGATGCCGAAAAAGTTGTTGTCGTATCACCATGAACAAGAACAATATCTGGTTTTGCTTCTTCAAAAATCTGATCTAATTCTTTTATTACGCGACTTGTTATACCCGCTAATGTTTGTCCATCTTTCATTATATTTAAATCGTAATCTGCTGATAAATCAAAAATATTCATTACCTGATCTAACATTTGGCGATGCTGAGCCGTCACAGTTACAATTGACTCGAATCGAAGATCTTCTTCAATAGCTTTGACAAGTGGTGCCATTTTGATAGCCTCTGGCCTTGTACCAAATATTGTCATGATTTTAATTTTATTCATTTTATTCCTCTGTTTTCGTTAAAGTTTGTATGAAAAATCAAATATGTTATGAGGATCCAAAACTAGTTTGTTTTTAAGCTTATCTTGTTGGGATTTTATTTGTGAATGTGGAACCATTACTACCACAATCTCACTATCATTAATAAAAGAATCAAAATCCATGATTTGACTTTTAAGTACTCTATTATGAATCATTGGATCATAAACTCTGAAAGGTTCCGCGAAATGCTCTCCCATTTTCTCAAACATTTGCACTGTTGGACTTTCTCGATAATCATCAACATCCTGTTTATAGGATAATCCGTAAATACCTACCTTTGACTTGTCAGTAATTCCGTGGTCTTTCATTATGTCTGTAATTCTGCTTAAAACTAGGTCAGGCATAGATTCATTAACTTCTAATGCCGCTGAAATCAATTTCGTTAATCTTGGATAATCTCCAACTAAAAACCACGGATCAACAGGTATGCAGTGTCCCCCCACTCCTGGACCAGGATTTAATATATTTACCCTAGGATGCATATTTGAAATTCTAATAATTTCATGAACATCCAGATTATCATATCTTGCTATTTTAGTTAATTCATTTGCAAACGCGATATTAACAGCTCTAAATGTATTTTCTACAACTTTGCTCATTTCTGCTGTTCTAATATCAGTACAAATAATTTCTCCTTTACAAAATGTTTGGTAGATGGTTTTAACTTTTTCAGCTATTTCCGGTAGATCAGCCCCAATTGTTCTTGAATTGTTCTCTAACTCATAAATCATTTGTCCTGGTAGTATTCTTTCTGGTGCATGAACTAAGTGAATGTCCTTATTTAGTTCTAAGTCAGAATCTTTTATTAATGGTCTAATAAATTTATCTATTGTGCCTGGAGAAACAGTAGACTCAATAATTAATATAGTTCCTTTTTTACAGACCTTCAATATTTCTTTCGTTGCCGCTATAACATAGGAAGGATCAATTTTTTTGTTTAATTTATCATATGGAGTTGGTACTGTAACGATATAAACATCGGAAGCAATATATTCATTAGTAAATTTAATATCTTTGCTTATAGCTTGATTAAATAAATTTTCTAGTCCATTTTCTTCAAATGTTAATTCTTTTCTGTTTAATTTGGAAACTAATTCCATATTATAATCCGTACCGACCACTTCATTGTTATTTGCTGCTAAAATAAGCGATGTGGGTAAACCAATATATCCTAAACCTATAACGTTAATCATTTAATTTCCTCCTGTTTTTATAAATATAAAAGTATATTAGAACATAATTAAGAGAATATCCTAAACTGATTAAGATTAGAAAACTTTCAATAGGCAAATTCATTCTTTTAGAAACAATATATATTATTAATGAAATTACTAAAAAGAGTGATTGAAAAAAAAGTTCTATAGCTTGATTTTTTGTGACTATAAAATAATTCATCAAGGAAGATACAACCAATCTCACTCCAAACATTATTGAAAGGATTCTTACATAATCACCTGTCACGATCCAATTTTTCCCAAAAAGTATTGAAAAAAGTTGAGGTGAAAAAAGAAATAGCACAAGAGAAAAGGGAATAGCTAAACATAGCAAAATCATAGTATATTTTTTTAAGGTTTTCTCGATAGTATTATCTGTGTTCCACTCATCTGCTGAACTTTTCATAAATACTTTAGACATATTACCTGTTATCAATACTAAAGGTAATCCCAATATACGAAATGACAAACTATAATATCCAAAGATTTCAGTACCATATAAAGCCGTTATTAAAAAATTCAAAATTGTATATGACATTGAGTTAATAAAATGAGCTGGAAATGAATATTTAATCATATCTGCGTTACTAAAGAAAAAATTTTTCATTTCAGTCCTTGAAATATTGGCATTCTTAATTTCATTTTTTGGAACTATTCTCATTAAACTAATAAAACCCAGAAAATTTCCGAGCAGCAAAGAAAGCAACATACCATTAACACTAAAATTCAACAAACCTAAACATATCAACAATATATTTTGGGCTAAAGAACGTAAAAAATTATATTTACCAATAAGATTATAATTTTCATACCTGTTACTATAGGCTACACCTAAATTTGAAACTCCTGTAATTACCAATATAAAAAAAATCAGAAGGAATTGAAATAAGGATAGATTCATTCCGGAAATATCACAATACAATTTATACAAAACTACTGTAAAAAAACTTAATAAAAAAATTATCAAATAAGATAGTTTTAAAGCTATATAAGAATTTTTTTCACTTTTTTCAGATACAATTAAAGAATCAAATTTTAACGACAATATAGGCATTACCATGGAAACTACGGATGATATTAAGGTATAGAACCCAAATTGTTCAGGACTAAAAATACGTGTTGTCACTGGAGATAAAATGAAAGTAATTAGTTGCGCAAAAATCGACCATATAGTTAATTGAACCATGGGTGAATGTTTCACTCTATTCAAAAATTCATGCATTTAACTTTTCCACTTTCATTAATTCTATCACTCTTTTCATTTGACTTACCCATGTATAGTTTTCCACTGCAAAATCATGCATCTTTTCTTCATAATTTTCATTTATTTTTAAATTATTATAAAATTTAATAAGCAACTCAATATCTATTGGGTTTTCATTAGCATCTACTTGAAGAGCATAGCCAAACGTATCGCTTATTTTGGTTTCTTTGTAAGCATATACAAACGGAAGTCCAAGTGAACAATATTCTTTAGTCTTAATAGTTGAACCCTCTATTAGTCCAATTCTGTGCATACCGATCGAAGAGATTGCAACATCCGTCTTATTGTAAATAGAAATTAATTGCTCGTTAAATTTTGGTCCATGAAAAATAACGTGATTTTCTAAATTATTAAGTTTAACTAAATTTTTAAGATTGGAAATTTCAGGACCATCACCGACTATATTAAAAATAATTTTTTTATTGTTTTTAATATCATCAGTATATTCTTTTATACCATAAATAACTCTGTCAAAACCATGCCATTTAGATACATTAGCGACGCCTGTAAGAACAAAAGTACTTGAATCATGGATTTTATTCGTCAATGGTAAGTATTTAGTTACGTCTACACCATTATCAATTGGGATAGTTTTTACCCCCCAAATGCTATCGTATGGCATGTATGTTACTATTCTATTTACGTATTGATTAAGATTTCTAGACAAAAGATTATGCGTCATAAACAAAACGTTTTTCAAAATATATTCAATATATAATTTTTTATTTTTTAAATCTTTTAATTGCTCATCGAACTCACCTTTTATAGGATAAGTAGGAACTTCTAGGATTACCTTATCTTTTCCTACACATTTAAATAGTGATAATACACTGAAATCAATAGTATTTGGAAATCTTATATATACATAATCATAGTTACTTGATATTGCTTCCATTTTAAAAACTTTATAAATACTACGTTTGTATCGGGACAAGCCTTTTTTTATTTCAAATTTCTTTTTTATTTTCCCATTTTTTTGTATTAAAAGTTTGTTTCCTTCTCTATACATTAACTCGCTATTAATACCTAAATCATCAAAAGCATTTAATTGTGAAAGAATTTTTTTTTTGACACCTGCCATCTGCGGCAAATTAATATCAAAGTAAACCAAGTATAGCAATTTCATATTATCCCTCGCTTCATGTTCAATCTATTAAAGTACTATGGTTAGTTTTTTTCTACTTATACTTAACAATATATAGTTGACAGAAAACCAATACAACGGAGATACCCAGTATACGTTAGATAGCATAAGTGGAATAAATACTGAAACTATAAAAAAGAAATATACATTTTCTTGATTAGATTTATCATTTTTCATTTTAAACAGTTTGATTAAGTAGATAGACACAATAAATAATGGTAAAATCAAATAAATAACCCCACCTTCAATAAAATATTGTGCAAATAAATTGTGAGTATATACCCCATTTATACTTTCAAAATATCCTATTCCTCTACCAAATAAAATGTCTTTTACTCCGCCGATATCACTAGTAATTTTTTCAAATAAAAACATTCTTCCACTATCCAAATTTTGGTTTTCTATTATCAAATTCAGAGTTTTATCTATCGCATAAATTTCAATATGTAAATAACTCAGAACATCCTTCAAAAAAAAGAAAACCTTTGAAATATTTGACATGACAGCAAAAATTACAGCCCCAAAAACTCCAGTTAAAAAAATTCTAAGTCCAGTCGAATATTTATCTTTGTATAATATTTTCAGTAAAAAGAAAATCAATATACATAAAACTACACCTCGATTTCCTCTAGTTATAAAGAAATAACTTGATATTATAACCGTTATAGCAGCAACAAATTGATTAACTAAATTTTTTGAGTTTATCAAAACATATAAACTAGCAATGAAATTAGGTAACATCGAATAACTTATACCTAAAAGAATACCAATATCATAGTCATGAGTATAAACATTGAAAAGTAATATAGGTAAGGACAAACTTAAAATGTAACTCATCGAAATGAAAAATAAATCAAAATTAATAACTTTTGATAAAACAATAAAAGAAAAAAAACTGAAAAATAAAAAGTAAAACACATAGCTTTTGGTTGCTTCGAAATCAAAATTTATTACTGACAAAATTGAAATAAAAATAGTAACTAAAAAATATATAAATGATATAAGAGAAATTTTAATCTTACGTGTATTAAGATAAATTATTAAGAAGACCACTGCATAAATAAACTTATTGTAGTCATAATTCCCCAAAGAATAAGATATTAAATTTGCTGAAATAAAAATCGTAATTAAGAACATTACAAATTGATTATGCATTAACTTGTCTGTCATCTAATGGCCCTTCCATAATGCTTTTTTCAAAATAAACTAGATTATTATCAGTCTTTATAGGTTTAAATCCTAACCGTTTATAAAAATTTATTCCTCGAAAATTTGTATTCAGAACAGAGAGATAATAACTTTTATATCCCAGATCGTTTAAATAAACTTCAGAAAAATCGATTAAAGACTTTCCAATACCCTGGCTTCTATTTTTTTTATCAATTGCCAAAGACAACAAAGACATTCTAGGCATATCATAGATATTACTGTCTGATTTTACTGTAGAAATTACTCTAGATAATGTTCCACTGATCACAGGTTTATTAAGCAGCACAAATTTTTTTAATATATTTTTAGAAAGAAGCAAGAAATTATTCTTATAGAAAACATTTATTTGTTCTTCGAAATCTTCAACAAATAAAGCTAAACCAACAATTTCTTCACCGTCTTTAACCAAAAAAAACTTATTTTTTTTATTATTTAAAAAAAAGTAATAATACTTATTAAGAACGTCTTTTCCTAAATTAGTTAAATAATATCCTTCAAAATTTTCCAAATGAAAATCTACAATTTTATTTAGATCTGCGAATGTTGCTAGTTTGTAATCCATAATTCACCTCTTGTTAGATTTAAAAACAGAAAGCTGTTTAACAACTTCAACATCATCGAATTTTCTTGCAAAAAAGTTAGATGACGATTTTAAATATTCAACATCATCTCTCCCCCAAACTTTAGGGGTTCCATGGGTGAAATCAATACATCTTTTTATTCTCGAATAATCATTATCCATATTAATTCTTATACCTTCACAAAATGAAGAATTCATAAATAATGTTTGTACGAAACTTTCATCAGGGCAAAGTGTTCTTCGAAAAATATTATCAATTTCTTTTTCTTTCCCAATTAAGTATTGGGCAAAAGTATCTGTAATACTAAACCATTGAGAACCCATATAAAAATTGATGTTTGAATTACGTTCTATTCTGAAAAATTTTTGAAGTTTAATAGACAGATACCTCACTGAATGATAAAGCAATTTATTTAATTTGTTTCTGTTTTTGGGTAAAAGAATATCGTACGTCTTATATCGATCCATAAATAAATTTTTCTGCATCTCATCTTCTTTCCAAAAATGTATAAATTGTTTTGCTTTGCTATCATTGTAAAAATTAAAGATCTCCTCTTTATCTTCAATTAATGCATCTACACCTGAAAGTAAATGTAAGTAAGAATACTCATTTGTTCTTAGAGCAGTTTTTAATAACTCAATCTCAGCTTTTACTATATTATATGATCCCCATTTAATTTCAAATCTATTCTCCAAAAAATAAATTTTAGAATATTTAACATGATCTCTTATTGCAATAAAATCATCAATTGGTGTTTTTCTATCGACATGAACAAAAATATCATGATTCGAAAAATCTATTTTCTTTACTAGTTCATGAAATATTTGAGGGGCATTATGAGCCAGTATCAAATAAGCTTGTTTTTTTACCATTCTTCAACCCTTCTTTTCTAAAAGGAATCATAATAAATCCTAATAATGTACCCATGCCATACGATAAATGTAGAAGTGGTAGTATAAATATTAGGCAAAGATAATAAATATTAAATTTTTTCTGAATAAAGGTAATCATGGTTGTTAATACCAAAAATATAATATATATTGAAATAATTAGCAATAATGGTAGCGACGTGATGTTTAATCCTGAAAGAATCATACTAAATAAAAGACTCAGAACAAATAAAAAAGGTATAAAGTGAAATATTGAAAAACATTTGGCACAAACATAAGTCGTTAAGCCTATCCAATATCCATTGAAAAACTTTTGTTTAATCATTTTTTTCAAGCTGCTTCTTACATATTGATATGAAATAATATCAGGATCATATGAAAGTAATATGCCGTTTTTTCTCATTCTGTAATGAATTTCGTTATCTTCAGTACGGCCCAAACTTACATTTAATAAACCAATTTCATCAAATATTTTTCTTTCATAAACCCCGTGAAAAATACTATTTACATATTTTGACTTTTTAGAATTTCTGTAGGGAGCGATACTAGATCCAAAAATCGCTCCCTCTGCAGCTAATAATGCATCATTCCATTTAGTATTATCAGAAGGTGCCAATACATTCGGTCGTGCCCCCCCAGAAACTCTTTCTCCTTGTTCTATTCGAAAAATATTCTTTTCAACGAAATCATTCGGAATTGAAGAGTGTGCGTCAACTCTTAAAACCAAATCTGTTTTAGCGTTTTTTATACCTAGATTCCATCCATAAGCTAATCTCTTATTCTCGTTAGAAAGTATAATTGTATTCCTAAAATTTTGTTTTCTTTTAAACTCTCTCATAATTTCTAAAGTGTTATCAGTAGATAAACTATCAATCAATATTACATCAATTAAACTGTGACTATATGTTTGTTTTAGTAAATCTCCCAAAATATTTTCCAGATACTCTTCTTCATTCATCGCTACTATAATGATTGAAATAGTTAGCTTTTTCAAAAAAACACCTCTTTTATAGTTAAGAAGATGATTTTAATATCTTCCTTAAAACTAATTTTTTTCATATAATCAATGTTGTATTTCATTTTATTCGGGAGAATTTCCTTGATGTAGGTTTCATCTGTATTTTTAGATTTATTCAATAATTCTGCTTCATCTTTATACATGATACTTGCTCTAGATGTAACACCTGTAGGAAGTAACAATGTTGCCAACATCTCTTCATTATAAAAATTAACATATTTTGGAACCTCTGGTCGTGCACCAACAAAAGACATATCACCTAGCAATATATTAAATAGTTGAGGTAACTCATCAAGTCTAAACTTTCTTATGAATTTTCCAACTTTAGTAATTCTAGAGTCATTATTGACCGTTAAATACTGAGTGCTATTTGATACTTTCATGCTTCTGAACTTTATAATTTTAAAAATTCTACCATTTTTTGTGACTCTATCTTGTAAAAAAATCGGAGTGTTTCTATCTTCCAAATATATTAAAATAAAGATTATAAGCATTGGAATAAGCAAAACTATTATTAACAAAAGAGACAAAAGAATATCCGTAAACCTTTTAATTAATAAATATATATATTTCTTTCTAATTTGTTCTTTATAAACGTCAAACTTTTTATCGTCAATTTTATACAAATATGTCTGTCTATCCATTAATTTACCAACTCATTATATTTTTTAGCAATATAGCTTATTTGCTCTTCATCTAAATTGGTATGAAGAGGTAAAGAGATTTCATTGATAAACATATTATATGCATTTGGATAATTTTCCATTTTGAACCCCATATTTTTATAAGCTGTAAGTAAAGGTAGCGGTTTGTAGTGAACATTCGTAGCTATTCCTTCTTCTGCTAATTTGTTTATAATCTCGTTTCTTTCAAAAATCGAATTATCAAATCTTGTTAACATCAAATGCATGCTAGAATTTTCATGATTTACAGTATGAATGTTTTCTTTCAATAACTGCATATAATTAGTAACAATTTTTTTCCTTTTCATTAATAAATCTGAATATCTTTTTAGTTGCACTAATCCTAATGAAGCCTGAATATCCGTCATGTTACATTTGTAAGCAGGTAATACAATATCATATTCCCAAGATCCAAGCTGACTTTTTGCTAAGGCATCTTTCGTTTGTCCATGAAGAGAAAGCAAATTAATTTGATTGTAAATTTTTTGATTTATTTCATTGCCTAAATCTTTCCAGGTTAAACATCCCCCTTCAGCTGTTGTTAGATTCTTAACAGCGTGAAAAGAAAAACTTGTAAAATCAGCTATATTACCGCTCTTTTTTCCATATCTTGTCGCCCCAAAAGAATGAGCAGCATCTGATAAAACAATTACTCTATTAAACAATCTCTGGATTTCGTTATCAGCAGTAAACAACTTCCTTTTATTTTCTAACACACCAAATATTTTTTCGTAATCACATATTACTCCTGCTATATCCACAGGAATTATTGCTTTTGTTTTAGTAGTGATTGCTTTTTCTAATGCATCACAAGAAATTTCATATGATAGTTCATCCGTGTCAACTAATACTATTTTTGCACCTACATGATCAATAACACTTGCAGTTGCAGTATAGGTATATGCAGTTGTTATAACTTCATCTCCGGGGCCTATTCCCAACATCCTTAAACACATTTCCATACAAGCTGTTGCAGAATTTAAACAAATACTTTTTTTTGTTCCACAATAGTTTGATATATTATTTTCAAGTTCTTTTGTTTTTGGACCTGTTGTGATCCATCCGGATTTTAATGTGTCAATAACTTCTTCAATTTCTTGATTAGTAATATCTGGTGGCGAAAAAGGAATATTTATCATTATAAGTACCTCACTCTATTTATTAGAATCATTAGCAAACTTTACAATTTTTACTGCTAAATCTTTATCGTTTACTGGTAAATTCTCTATAAAGTCTAGAACCTTATTAAAAGAATAGCCAGTAATATTTCCTACAAAAATTTTCTCAAAGACTGCTTCATCATTCCGTTCTTTATCCAATAATAGTTCTTCGTATAATTTTTCACCAGGTCGAATCCCAGTTTCAACAATCTCAATCTCTTCTTCACTATAACCACTTAGACGAATCATATTCTTCGCAAGATCAACGATTTTCACCGGTTCACCCATATCTAAAACGAAGATTTCGCCACCTTTAGCAAGCGCCCCTGACTGAATAACTAAGCGGCTTGCTTCAGGGATTGTCATGAAATAGCGAGTCATGCGAAAATCAGTCACTGTGATTGGTCCGCCTTTTGCTATTTGCTCACGGAATACTGGAATCACACTGCCTCTTGAACCTAAGACATTGCCAAAACGCACAGCAGAAAATTTCGTGCAACCTTTTTCATTTAAGCCAGTAACAATCATTTCAGAGATGCGTTTGGTCGCACCCATGACGTTTGGCGGATTATTGGCCTTATCTGTAGAGACCATTACGAAGTTCTTCACTTTCGCGGCTTTAGCAGCTTCAGCGGTATTCTTGGTTCCGTAAATATTGTTTTTGACTGCCTCTTTAGGATTGTATTCCATCAATGGCACGTGTTTATGGGCTGCCGCATGATAGACGATATCCGGTTTGACTTCGTTCATGATTTCAAACATCTTTTCACGATCTTGTATATCGGCTATAACGGGAACGATTTCGGTAATATTGTCTTTAAAATTGATTTTCAACTCACGGTCAATTAAGTAAATTGAGTTTTCTCCATGTCCTAATAAAACTAGTTTTTTAGGATTGAATTGAATCACTTGGCGACAGATTTCGGAGCCAATCGATCCGCCAGCGCCAGTCACTAATATCGTCTTTCCAGTAATTTGATCTTTAATGGAGTCGATATCCAATTTGACTTCATCTCTGCCTAACAAATCAACGACATCGATTTTCTTCAAACGTGAGGTACTGATTTTTCCAGAGGCGATTTCTTCCATTGATGGCATCGTGTTGACTTTGACATGTAAAGGTTCAATTAAGCTAAAAATACTCCGCAATTTTTTCCGTGACAAAGAAGGAATGGCGATCGTAACCATATTGATCTCATACTTTTGAATCAAATCAGGTAAATCACTGATACACCCCAAGACTTTTTTCCCAGAAAGATAAGTGTTTCGTTTATTCGGATCATCATCGACAAATCCGATAATATTAATGTCACTTGCCGTTTTAGAACCTACAAAGCTATTATAAAGAATTCTGCCGCCTTCACCTGCACCGACGATCAAGGTATTCTTAACAACCTCATTGGACGTCCCTCTCATATTTTTTCTTTCTATATAGATCCGCCAAATCAATCGACTAGCTATGATCAAAAAGAGCGAAAGAAAGTACGTAAAGATCACTAACCGCACGCTATAGGTTTCATCACCAAAAAATAAGATCACATTGCAAGTAAAAGCGCTACATGATACAGCCAAGAAGATAGCGATCATTTCTTTCAGATTCGTATAGCGATTGATTCGAGAAAAAACACGGAACACGGAACCATAAAAAAGGTAGAAGCCGACAGACAGACTCACAGAGATCATTGTAAATTCCCTTGGAATCGCCACAAAGGGTCTCATAAAATAAACTGCTGCAATATTCGCTGCTATGATCAATAAACTATCTACAACTATCAAAGTTACAATTTTTCTTCTTCTCGTTAATTCAAACAACCCAGTTGCCCCCTAAAATAACCCGAATTTCTTTTTTTTCACTTCTGTATAAGCTGGAAAATTGATTTGATCCCCGTTTATCAAATCTTTTGTAACTTGCTTCATCAATGTTACTTTTTGCAAACCAAAATCTTTTTCAATTTGATCATAGGCTTCTTTTAAATAAAAGGTGCGTTTTGTAACGCCGTGGGCATCCGAAGCGACCATTTGAACAAGATTATGTTCAACCATCGTTTTTGCTGTTTTTTGGATCTCTTTTCCAAATACGCCGACATAACTTGGCGCAGTTAACTGAGCTAAACAGCCCATATCTAAAAAAGGGATGAGATTGTTAGGGTCTTTTCTAAAATGAGCATTCCGCTCTGGGTGGACAATGACTGGAATCTTTCCCAGCTGTAGTAAATCGAAGAATATTTGTTCTGTATACGTAGGCACTTCAATCGTAGGAAATTCTATCAAAATATACGTATCATCAAGATCTGTAAAAAGGATGGTATTTTTCTGTATATCCTCAATTAAATCTCCTGTTATTCTCACCTCTTGTCCCTCAAGTACTGTCAAAGACAAGTTCCGTGCGTCCAATTCTTCTTGTAAAGAAGTAACGAGAGAAATGACTTCAGACTTTGGATTGCGATATTTTCCGTTGTTATGATGTGGGGTACAAAGGATATGCGTGATTCCTTGGCTAATCGCTTTTTCTGCCATAGCGATGCTCGCATTGATGTCTTCTGCACCATCATCAATTCCTGGTAAAATGTGGCAATGTAAATCAATCATTTCTCTCGTCTCCTTCAAACTAATTAATTTCCATAATAATAGTAGTACCCTGAATCTTTCGAATGTTCGGCACCGTTATATACGACACCAACAATTCTTGCTTGGACCATATTTAAAAGATCTCTCGCTTTTGTTAAGGATTCTTTGCGAGCAACATTCTCTCGTACTACCAAAATCGTCCCATCTGCTTTAGATGCCATGATTTGCGCATCGGTCACAGCTACAACAGGTGGCATATCAAAAATAACCACATCGTAAAGGTTTTTCGCTTCTTCCATCACTTGGTTCATTCGGGCTGATCCAAGAAGCTCAGATGGATTTGGTGGTTTTGGTCCACTTGTTAAGACAGATAAATTATCGATCACCGTTTTTTGGGCTGCTTCAAGGACGCTCGTTGAGGTACTTAACACGGTACTCAATCCACTTGCATTGTTTAGACTGAATGTTTTGTATACAGTAGGCTTTCGCATATCGGCATCAACTAACAATACCCGTTGTCCTGATTTAGCAAAAACAACTGCTAAATTGGCTGAAGTTGTCGATTTCCCTTCCCCTGGACCAGAAGAAGTAACAACAATAGTCTTGATTTGTTTATCTGCGGAAGAAGCAAATTGAATATTTGTACGGATCGTACGATATTGCTCTGAGATTGGTGAAGAAGGATCAATTAGCGTGATCAAACTTACTGCATGTGTCTGCGTCCCAGTACGTTCTTGTTTTTTTGCCATCATTGTTCCCTCCTAGACCCGACTACGACTACGGCGTGATTCTGCCATTTTGTCGCCATTCGGTTTCTTAATCAATGGTATATTTGGTTTTTTCTGAATTGTTGCTGCCAACTCTTTCTGGGTCATTTGAGGCACAGTTCCTAAAATAGTAAGTTCAAGTGTTTCTGTAACAAATTTATCATCTTTGACAGTTCGATCTAGCAACTCCAATAAGAAGGCTAAGCCAACACCGACCATGATGCCTAGTACTAGACCAATGGCTAAGTTTAGTTTGTTGTTAGGTGAAACTGGAGTGGTACTAGCTACCGCACTTGAAATGATTGAGATTTTATCAACATTCATAACATCTTGGGCATTTTCTTGAAATACTAATGCAGTCGTGTTGGCAATATTTTGCGCTGACACTGCATTGGTACTAGTTGCCTGAATGGAAAACATTTGTGAGTTTTGCGATTGATTGATTGAAATGGATTCTTTCAATTGTCCGACAGTCAAGTCAAGGTTGTTTTCGGACTCCAGTCGATCCTTTACTTGTGTCATAACTAAATCACTGACGATCATATCCTTATACGTATTGATCATTTGCAGGTTTGTATTTACATCGTTTGCATTGGTAGTTTCTGATTGCGGCAATGTCACAATCAACTGGGCTTGTGAACTGTATTTAGGTGTAATGACAAAGAAGGTGAATATCCCTGCTAAAGCTAAACCAGCAAACATTGAAATAAAAATAGCAGCTAAGTGTTTCCGTAGAATTGCGAATATTTCTTTTAAGCTAATTGTTTCTTCCATCTTTTCTCCACTTTCCTATTCATTCTCTAGATTTAGTTGAGCTTTCAACTCTTTTTGAACTCTTGCTAATTCTTCGTCACTCACACGCTGATATGAGATGCCGTCTTGCATGAATCCTTCCCCTTGCAACTGATCTTGTTTGATCGTTTGAAAGGCACTGCGATAGTTAAAGGCTAAGGTTCGCATGTCATCGAAACTCATATCTGTTTTCATGTTTTGCTCAACAGCATTTAAGATCGTTTGATATTGGGTGATTCCATCAAGACTCAAGACTTTCTTAACGATCCCTTCAACGATTTTACGTTGGCGTTCTTGACGACCATAATCGCCGTTTGGATCTTCATAACGCATTCTTGAATAGGCAAGGGCTTGTTCGCCATTTAGTGACGTACGTCCGATAGCAAAATCAAAGCCATCTTGCGAAAAGGTGATTTCATTGTCAACTTCAATGCCGCCCACCGCATCGACTAATTCTTTTAAACCAGCCATATTGATTGATACGTAATGATCGATCGGAATATCCAAAAATTTTTCTACAGTGTTCATTGCCATCGCTGGTCCACCAAAAGCATAGGCATGGTTAATTTTATCTGTCGTCCCGTGTCCAACGATATCAACATAGGAATCTCGTCCAATACTCACCACCGTCGTCTGATTGTCTTGTGGGCTGATGGTCGCAACCATCATGGTATCTGAACGGCCTTGTTCGACTCTGCCTAAATCACCGGTATCGATCCCCATCAGTAAAACCGAGAAGGACTCTTGTTGGGATAGATCGACATCATTTTCACGTAGGCGATCTTCTCGATCACGCTCAACTGATTGATAGGTTTCGTTAATTGAGTTTGACACATCAAAATATAGTTTAGCAGCGACACCGATCAATCCGATGACTAACACTGCAACGATTGAAAAAATAATTAGAAAGATTTTTTTCCCTTTTGACATTTGCTTTCCTCCAGTTATCTCTATTTTCTTTGATACATGATTCCATTAGTAGACAACGTCTGAACTTTGATCTGTCCAGGTACCGTCTACTGCTGATGTATCCTCTGAATAACTTTCCGTTGAAGCGGGGGGTGTATACGTGCTGTATCCTGTGTACCCCATTTGGGTAGCGACTTTGTCTGCTAATTCGGTGTATTTCTCTTTCAATTCTTCATTGCGAACTTTGCTGATACTGTCGACTGCACTCAGGTATTTTTCTAATGTGACTTCACTGGTCACCTCATCCCCATCAAGCATTTCATCAAAAGTTTCTTGTAATTTTGCAATGCGGTCCAATTGAGTATCCGCATATTCTAGATAGGAAACAACTAACTCTTTCCATTTACTATCCTCAAAAAAGCTCAGATTTTCACGGACATTCCCAACATCCGTTTCTTTTAGATCAGCTCTTATGATGACATCATTTTCAGCACTTTGCCAATTTGAAACGCCTTCAGTAAATAAGGCTTCCGTATCCGCTTGTACTTTTAATTTTGCCTCGATGTCTTTTAGTTGATCATCAAGGGCGGCTTTTTCTTGTTGGATATCGACTGACTCACTTGGTAATGCATCGTCATCGATCCCATAATCGTCTGCAGATACTTTCACTGCAGAAAGTTTTGCGACTGTTTTAAGAACGTCTTCCTCTTTAAGATCTTTTCTTAAAAATGTTTGATCCTCGTTGCTGTATAATTCAGCAATTTCATTAGACAACTCATTGATGCGATCTTTTTCGCTGGCAATCGCTGTCTGTGCGTATTCGACTCGCTGCTGATATTGCCTTTGGTTATTTTGTCGGTAACCAATGAAACATATTGCAACTGCGCCAATACCAACGGCTAAAACAGTCAAAGTCTTTACTAACGGCTTTCCCATGAACACACTCCCTACTTCAATTGTGCTTGTTTAAGCATGCTGCCTTCGTCTCACATAATAAAGGCAATTCTAGTTTATTATAAGAGAAATGTATCATTAAATAAAGGAAATTCCTGTTTTTTCTTTTTAAAGGTATATTTTTCATCAACAAAAGACTTATATAATGGCAAACATCAGTTATTTTAAATATACATAAATAACGTGTAGCATACTTGACAGTTTTTTTAAACCCTCATTTTAAATAATAAATAACTCAGTGATAATCGTTGTTCTCATCGTCTTTGAGAGTTGTCCCATCATAGAAAAATAACCTCGAGCGATTATATTCATTCATTTTCTCAACATCTTTTCATTATAAATAGAAAAGATAAGAATTTCAGAAAGAAAAGTTAAATGCTTTTGTTGTTATTATAAATCGATTGGGCAAAACTGAATATTTTTCTTGGGGCACATAGGGTTTCCTTCGCGGTTACTATTTATTTACACCAATCGTTCCTGTTAAAATTATAAGTTATCTTCCCCAAACTGACTTCCCCCCTCAATTCCGCCCTTTTATCTCCTATCGGTTTATTTCAAATATAATTAATCACTCAATTTTTATTTTATCGTAATATAATTGTCACCTCTCTCTTACTATTCAATGCCAATCAATTTCCTTCTTTGCACTGAAAAAACGTGTTTCTACCTATATATATGCCGATCATCAGTTGATTTATAGAAAATGCAAAAAATCTGGCACAGGCTCAGGTATAGATTTCACCAACCGATGAAATACGTGATTTGTTTTTTCTTCCCTATCTTCTTTAAGATGAATAAGTAAGATTTGCGATTTTATTCATGAAAGGAGCCACGTCTTGAGAAATTTTCAAATTAATTTTATTACCAACACTGCAACGATTCGATGGCTGAAAATTTTGATGGCATTCGAGAAAAATTATCAATGTTCGACTCAAGGTTTGGCAAAGATTTCAGGAAGTACCACGCGAACGATCGTAACGGACATAACGGATCTAAAAGAGTATTTTGGCGACTGTTTATCGATCGACTCTTCTCATAAGGGGTATATTTTTTCAATCAAGCAGTCTGCTGTGTATTTAACGAAAAAACGTGCGCTGATTGCCGATGAGATATTGTTCCATATCATCGAAAGTATTTTCCACAATGATCTTTATAGCTCATCGGAATGGGCAGAGAAGTACCATATATCAGAAAGCACCGTTCTTCGCTATTTGCGGAAGGTGCAACCTATTTTCTCTTTCTATCGTTTGGAGATCCAAACCAATCCTATTTGCTTTCTTGGTGAGGAGATCAATATTCGCAAGTTTTTCCATGATTTCTATTATGAATCGGAAATTACTGCCCATACGATCTTTCCACCGATCGCCATCCAAAATATCACTGCTAGTGCTTTTTCAAGATGTTATCAACTCGACCAGCATGCTTGTTCATTTGGTGAATTCAATTATTACTTGTATATCACCTTTGAGCGCCATTGTGCGGGTCAACGTATCGAATTGCCTAAGCAAATAAAAAAACTATTTGAACAGTATAATGATTTTCGGCTATTTTCTGAAATCAATGAGGCTGTGAGTGAACAATACCAAAAAGAACTTCCCTATGAGGAAGTCCTTTATTTGTTCTTATTAGTGAAAACCCGTCGCTCGATCAGTAACTTAGCAATCGAGCAAACCTTTTGTAGAGAGTATAATCATTGGCCTGAAATCAAGCAGCTTGCGGCAGCCTTTGTCAAGGATTGCTTGCCAGATACACAAGATAGCGCTCGCGACCGACTCTTAGTAGAGTCCTTTTTTACGGTAGCAAAAATCAAGCAATTATTATCCCCTTTATTAAACCATATGATTTCTGATACCGTTCAATTTGTCGAAGAGGCGTATACGGACGATTATCATCTAATTAAAAACTATCTGTTGACGCAACCATTAGCTAGAGAAATTTGGGACAGTAACACACTGGAGCACTTAGGAACGAGTCTTACGATGTACGTTACTTCTATTAAATCGTTGTACTGGCAAGCCAAGAAGAATATCGCTTTTTTGTTCGAAGGACCCTTTTATTTATGCCAATTATTAAAATGCAAATCTGTTCGTTATTTGCGCAGTTCTCGGACCTTTTATTTCCCGGACTCCAATGAATTGTCCGCAGGCTATTTGGAAAAAAATCAAATTGATTTGATCGTAACCAACTACACGGAATACATTACCGAATATGCGCAAGTCATTGATTATTTGCTATTCAAAACCTTTCCCGATGTGCACGATTGGGAAGCTTTAGAGGAAACGCTAATTTCAATCCTTGATCAGCGAACACCCGCCGTTCCCTCGATCTGACCAAGTTATTCAAAAAATGCTCCTGAGAATGAGTGTAAGAGCTTGTGAGCAGTTTAACAATAAATCCAGAGCCTATCGCTTATGTCGTCACTGACGCAGCGATAGGCTCTCTTCTTATGCCTTCCTACATTAAAAGTAAAAAAAGAAGCAGCCACTTCATTCAGTGAGCTGCTTCTTGCTAGTTGATTGATTAATCAAGGATCGTTACTTTTACTTGACGACGGCCCCATTGGATACATTGTGCGACGTTATCAAAGTGAACATCAATGATATTTCCTTTGATCGCGCCACCAGTATCAAGCGCTAATGCTACGCCATAGCCTTCAACATTGACTAAGGTGCCTAACGGAATCACGCTTGGATCAACGGCAACTGCCATTGGATTTTTACGTAAGTCTGTCCCACTTGCTGTAAAGAAACTAGAGCCAGCTTCTTTATACGAGTAAGCAGTTGATTCCATCATCAATGTTCGACCGCTACTTGTATTGCTGTTGTTGCTATTGTTATTACTGTTGTTAGTTGTATTGCTTGAACTGCTGTTCGAGCTATTGTTGTTGCTTGAAGAGCTGCTCGCTGATGAGCTGCTACTTTCAGTCGTATTGCTGCTCGATGAAGCAGACGCTTGGGATTCAGAAGCGCTTGAACGTTCGGCAGCTTGGGCTGCTTCTTTTTCAGCTTTTTCTTTCGCTGCTTGTTCCGCCGCTTCTTTGGCTGCTCGTTCTTCTGCTGCTTTTTCAGCAGCTAAGCGAGCTGTTTCAGCTTCTTTGCTGGAAGCGATTTGTGCCAAGGTTGCTTCGTTTTCTTTCAATTGGGCTTGTAGATTCGCAATTTTTGAATCCAGTGTTTTGGCTTCTGATTCTAATGCGGTTTGATTTTCTTTCAATGATTGCTGTGTTGACTGTGCTTTTTCTTCTAAAGCTTCCAGCTTTTCTTTTTCTGCTGTCAACGAATCGATCTTTTCTTTTTCCAAGTTTTGTAACATCGTCATCGCATAGGCACGATTGATAAAATCTTGGATGTTGGATGATTCTAACAGTACCGTCCAGTCTCTGGTTGCCCCACCATTGACTTGGATGTCTTTCATACGTTCCGCAACGACAGCTTCACGCTTTTCAATTGTTTCTTGTGCAGTTTTGATTTCTGCTTTGGTTGTTGCTAATGATTCTTCATTTTCAGCGATTTGAGCTTTTAGCTCTTCTACCTCACTGTATTTCGCATTCACATCAGTCAATGCAATCTGTACTTCCGTACTGATTTCCTGACTTTGCTGCATGACGGCACTTTCTTGCTCTTGCAATGATTCAAGTGACTCAGCCTGCGCAAAGATTGGAGAAACGATTCCTGCCGCAAAGACAGCGACAACGATTGTTCGTAGTTTCTTTGCCTTCAAAAAATTCCCTCACTTCTCACTATGGTTTCCAACATATCCTATTATACAAATTCTTAAGAAGAATTTTATTGCAGGACCTTTACAATTTATTACAAATTATCGTAAAAGTGGGTGTTTTCATCGTCTTTTTCAACTAAAATCAGTCAGAAGTGGGAAGAATCAGTATTGATAAGGGTTTATTTTTTGTAATCTAACCGTAACAAACCTATTTTTTCTTACGAATCGCTTCAATAAATCGAGACAATTCCTGACTGCTTTTTATCTGATTGATTTCTAACTTTTGAAAGTTTTTTAAGAGTCTTCTTTGATGGAAATTCAATCTCGGTAGATTTTGTTTTAATACGCGCCATTCTTCTGGAAACGCTGCGAAGCGCCCTTGCCAATCGTTTTTATATTGCTCAATATTTTCAGCCAATTCTTTTTTGTGCTGCTCAAAGGCTTGATTGACTTGTTGTACCGCTTTCTGAAAGGCAACCAAGTTAGCAAGGGTATAGCCCATATCAAAAGAAAGAACCATTAATAAGAAAACGGGCAATAAGAATCCAACCCGAGCAATCAAGATTTGCACGATCTCTAGCATCTGCGGATGAACAAATCGAACAATCAGCACACAACACACGCCCCAAAAAAGAGAAATCGGCAATGCCACCCGTCCATTGATATTCAGTGGTACTTCTTTGTAATCCCACCATGAGGCATGAAAAAACCGCTCAAGTAAATAACTTGTCACATATTCAAGCACGGTGACCAACAACGCTGCCGCAAAGAACAGTGGAATCACTTGCTCATGCAATGGCCGTAACAAATAGACAACGCCCAGAATACCAAAGCCATAGATGGGTGTGATCGGACCAATAAGGAACCCCCGATACACAAAGTGCTTGGCTTTTAGTGAGCAATAAATGGTTTCCCAAAGCCATCCGATAAATGAGTACAAGAAAAACAATAAAATGATCCATTCAAATTGAACCATACCTCTCCGCTCCTTTTCAAACTGTTGCAATGATCTGTGCAATCGTACTTGTCATCACAATCATACCACAAATCAATCGGTCTTATTTTGAATCAGTGCAGTAGCTTATTCCTCGTTTGAACGGTCTTTTTTGTTGCTTATTGATCACCAAAAATAATTGATGGGTGCACTTGTTCTTTCAAACTATAGCCACACAGTTCTTTGTTAAAGGTAAAATGATCTTGTTCCACATTGGCAATGATCTCATCTTCGGAAAATCCGTGAAAATCGTAGTCATTGATGTAACTGCGAAGTAATACTAATTTTGCATCGATCAAGAGAACTCGTTGGATGTCCATCCAAAAAGCCATGTCTTTGTTTTTCAATTTTTTTTCAATTCTGCTTCCTGTGCTAACCAGTACGCATAGACTGATGGCATTTCACCTTTAATGGTTTCAGCAGATAATCCTTCTCTCATTTTTACTAGATACTCATTCACTGATTGATAAAACAATTTCCTTCCCCCTAGTTCCATTATTTTTAAACGTAGATCCTATGTTCCTTCTATCTCCTCGCCGCTTTGAGCTATCTTTCTCTATCCGACTGTCGCTGATGTCGCCTACTTTTTGTATCGAAAGAAGCCATAGTATTTCGCAACAAAATTCTGACAATTATTCAAAACAAATAGATACATAAAAAACACACTATTATTTTATAGATATAACCGACACAATTGGGAGCGTCAATAATTTTGTGTAAATGATTCTTCCCTACTGCAGATTGTTTCTAATTCTCAATCAGTTGGCTTAGCA
>NZ_JBLGTY010000033.1:0-21241 GCF_047470845.1 Candidatus Enterococcus avicola
AATCTGAGCCAGAATGTGGTTCATTCTGACCCAGATTTGATTTTACACAACTCATCAGTCCTTATTGACAAAGAGCCAAAATTCTTCGTTTCTTTTTCATAAAGCCCTTTATTTTAGGCGTTGTTTTCGTTGGACGAGGATCACGATGCGTTTGATCAAATTGATCACTAAGAAAAGAGCGATAAAAACCAGCGTAATCGTCGCACCCGGTGGTGTGTCCAAATAAAAGGAACTGGTCAAACCAGACATCATCCCAATCATGCCGATCACGACACTGATCAAAATCACGGCATTGAAGCTCTTGCCTAAACGCATACTGATGGCAGCTGGTAAAACCATGATCGCAGAGATCAACAATGCACCCGCAATCGGGATCATCATGGCGATTGCCACCCCCGTCAAGACATTAAAGAGCATCGACATCACTCGCACAGGCAAGCCATCGACATGGGCGGTATCTTCATCAAAGGTCAAAATGTACATGGGCCGTTTGAATAAGAAGAATAAAGCAAAAACGACTAAAAACAAAAAGCCTAAGATCCAGACTTGTTCTTGTGTGATCGTAACGATCGACCCAAACAAATACGATTGGATACTCGTTGCGGAGTTCCCCCCGCTAAGGTTCATCAAGACGAGGGCTAACGCTAAGCCGCCAGACATCAAAATGGCGATCGAGATCTCTGAATAACTGCGGTACAGTGTTCGCAAGTATTCCAAAATGATTGCGGCAATGACTACGATCAATAACGTCGTCAAACTCGGATTTAGATTTAGAAAGAAGCCTAGTGCCACCCCTGCTAAAGAGACATGAGACAGCGTATCCGCCATCAATGACTGTCGCCGAATCACTAGAAAAACCCCCAGCATCGGTGCGATACCAGCAATAAAAATCGCCGCAAGAAAAGCTCTTCTCATGAATTCATATGAAAGCAACGCCATGGTGAATCCTCCTTCCGCACTAAACGGATCTGACGGTCCGCGTATTCTTTGATATCTTCGTGATCATGGGTGATCATCAAAATCGACTTGCCGTGGTCATGAGCATTGTGCCGTAGCAGTTCATAAAACAGATTGCGGGATTGTTCATCCATCCCCGTAGTCGGTTCATCTAAAATAAATAAATCAGGGTCCGTGGCAAAGACCCGTGCCAAGCTGATCCGCTGCTTTTGGCCACCGGACAACTCGCCGATCCGTTTATGACGCACGTCCCACATCCCGACGGCATCTAATGCACGGCGGACATGTTCATGGTCTCGTTTCGTCAAGCGCTTGAACCAGCGATCTCTTGGGTAGCGGCCCGATTGGACCAATTCCAAAACGGTGCTGGGGAACCCGACGTTAAAGGAAGCAATCTGCTGAGGAATGTAGCCGATGCTTAATTTTTCACCAGCAGCATTTTTGGTCGCCAAGGTGACTGCTCCTTTAGAAGGTTTCAACAAACCAAGGGTTGCTTTGATCAAAGTAGATTTTGCCGCCCCATTTTCGCCAGTCAAAATCACGAATTCGCCGTCTTCGACAAAGTAGGAAATGTCTTCCAAGACGGGCTCATCATCATAATAAAAGGTCAAATCTTTTACATCGATATAACGCACGCAGGCGCCTCCTTAGTGAATACTTTTTTGTAATGCTGCCAAATTGTCTTCCATTACAGACAGGTATGTTTCGCCGTTATCCATCTGCTCTTGCGTCAAGCTTTCTAATGGATTCAAGACCGCCAGCTCCACTCCTGTTTCAGACGCTAAGGTCTCAGCCACCTTCGATGACGCGTTTTCTTCAAAATAGATAACTTTGACTTGTTTTTCTTCTACATATTCTTTCAGCTCAGCCAACCGACTTGGCGTTGGTTCTTGATCGGGTGAAATGCCCGAAATCGATTCTTCGACTAAATCATACTGCCGTGCCAAATAGCCAAAGGCTGCGTGCTGCGTAACGAAGGTTCGTTGGGTCGCATCCTTTAACGCCGCTTGGTAGGCTTCATCTAAAGCAGAAAGCTTTTCGATATAGGCAGCTGCATTTTCCGTGAAAGTTGCCTTTTGCTCAGGAAACTTCGCAATCAAGTCATCGCGGATCGTTTCTACTTCTTGGATCGCTAAGACTGGGTCGGTCCAAACATGAGGATCGTACGTATGATCATGGCCTTCATGGCTGTCTTCGCTTTCGTGATCATGCGCGTCATGATCTTCCTCCTCTGTGCCTTCCACCAACTGAATGTTTTTGGCCGCTTCGATCACGGCTGTTTGCTCAGGATCGACGGAATCCGTCAAACTAGCGACCCAAGTTTCTAGCTCAGGACTATTGTAGACAAAGGCATCTGCATCCATGATTTTGGTCATATCTTTGGCACTTGGCTCATAGTCATGGGGTTCGGTTCCTGCAGGGATCAACAAGGAGACCTCTGCTGCGTCGCCTACGACTTCTTTCGTAAATTCGTACATTGGATAAAACGTCGTGACGATCGACAGCTTCTCTGTGTCACTCGATTGGCTTGTCGCTTCTTGCTGCCCACAAGCGCCAAGAAGCACGCCCCCTAAAAGGAGTGCTGTAGTAAGTAAGATTTTTTTCATCGGGATTTCCCCTTCCATTTGCTGGCTCTTCTTTTTATTTTAAAACGGAACAACTCCGTTTTGTTAGCAAAAGTTACTCTATCAAATGATTTCCGGTTCGTCAAGACAAATCGTACGTTTTACGATTTAAAACTTTTATTTCGAGATAAATCGGAAAACATAGGAGAAAACGTTCATTTGAAGCGGATTCTTCTCTCAGGAACTTAGCCATATTTTACGCCATTCGCCATGCGTCCCGGCTGTACCAGCTTGAAAAATTAGAGAGTATGTAGGATAATAACCTAAAAGCACTTGGAGGAAACGAAGATGAACGAATTTGTAACTGTGCCGCCAACTGTAAACAACAGCGACTTGTTGACTCGAATCGTCTTACCAGAAGATCCTGCATCGCAGCAAACCGAAGAAATCCGCAAAACGATCGACAAACCATTGTATGAAGAAGACAAAAAGAAAAAATCCGCAAAGAAGCAGCACCAAAAAGAATAGCCTTTGCTTTACGTAAAGAATCAGACCCCGACGCCTTATTTTCGTCGGGGACTTTTGTGTAGGGCAGCTTCTAGATGCTTCCTTCCCCACTTCAGCTGCCTTTTTCTTTACCATTGAAATAGAAGGCATACAAAAAAACACAGGCGAATTCAGCCTGTGTCCTTGACTCATTCATTTCAATGTACGTACAAGATAAACCTCATCGCAGAATCCTTTTAAGGCATTATAGACCCGCTGTGCCCGCGAATATTTTTGACAAAGAGCAAAGACAGTCGGTCCGCTGCCGGTCATCAAGGCAACGTCTGCGCCGTATTTCATCATGCGATCTTTGATCTGTTGGACGATCGGATACTTCGGGATCGTGATGGCTTCTAGGCTATTGCCCATGGCAGCGATCATTGCTGGATAATCTTCGGCTAAGACGGCGGCCGACAATGCTGCGATATCTAGATGGTGCAGTTGGTCTAGCTCGACTTCTTGAAAGATTTTCCCCGTTGAAACACTCAAACGAGGTTTAACCAAGATGACCCAACATTGCGGCATCGGCCGCAGCGGCGTCACCAGCTCCCCTTTTCCTGCAATATGGGAAGTGGTCCCATAAAGACAATAGGGAACATCGGTGCCGACTTCCATACCAATATCGATCAGCTCTGCCATGGAAAGGTCTAAATGCCACAGGCGAACCATCCCCCGCAGCGCTGCCGCACAATCCGTACTGCCCCCACCTAACCCAGCTGCCACCGGGATATTCTTGGTGATGCGGATACGGATGCCTTTTTTTATGCCGTAGCGTTTTTTTAAGATACTGGCGGCTTGATAGACATTATTGCGTTTGTCGATCGGCAAAAAGGCTTTGTTGGTTTCTATAATGATCTTATCTTCTGCTATCTCTTCCATTATCAGACGGTCGGCTAGATCAACACTAGACATCACCATTTCCAACTCATGGTAGCCGTCTGTTCTTTTCTCTAACACATCGAGACCGAGGTTGATCTTAGCTGGCGCTTTTTCAATAATCTCCATCTTCATTCATCCAATCATCTGATAGTTATTTAGTTCTATCATAGCAGATTCTTATAAGATAGTTGAGTGATTTCTCTTGTTTTTATGATTGTTGCCATTTTGGTTGCCCTTTGGCTTGGTTCCTCGTAAAATAGAAGTACCAACTCAATAGATAAAAGAAAGCGGGGGAACCACATGGCAAATTTGATTCCAAGAGATTTCGCAGGCGGTGAAGAACTATTAGGCAAATTAATGAACAGTTTTTGGCAAGAACGGCAAATGAATACGGACATTAAAGAGTACGAAGACAAGTATCTCGTTCAAGCAGATTTACCCGGCATCAAGAAAGAAAACATCCGCGTCAGTTACGTCAACAACACGCTGACGATTTCAGCGGCTCAAACAGAGACCACGGAAACCGAGGAGGATTTCGGACATTATTTGCGCAAAGAACGCTCTAGCAGTGCCTATCAACGGACCTTCACCATCACAGACATTGATGACGAGTCCATTAAAGCAGTGTTTGAAGACGGCGTTTTGACCCTGACGTTACCAAAAGCCAGCTACAAAGATGCACCCGCAAAAAATATCCCGATCGAATAACCGAGATACCAAAAAGGCAGTCCCTTCAGAGAACGCTCTTGGGGGCTGCCTTTTCCTATTTGCGTGCTTGTCGTCGATACGCCTGTCTTGAGGTCTGTGGTTCTTCTTCAGAAATCTCTTTTTTGACGTACAATTTCAAACTGTATGGTTCATGGTATTTCACATCATTTTTGATAAAATCACCGCCAGTGATAAATAAGCCCACTGGCTCTAAGGGCTGTTTGCCTGTCCATTGGATCGTGCCGACTTTCGTCATCTCCGTGTAGCTAGTACCGATCTGTAATGCGTACTCATTTTCCCCTTGCTGTTTGACAAAATAGTAAGGATACAAGGTGTTTTTCGGGATCGTAAAGCCGTTGGATGACGGTTTGATCGCCAATTCTTCTTGAGCGATCAAGGTCTGCAAATGATTCGCCAATACCAGCTGATAGTCTTCTTCAAAATGGATCACCGCTTTTTCAGTCGTCAAACGATCAATGTCGGTGGTGCTGATGGTTTCTCCTTCAATATTGAAGACTTCGTCTGGTAAAACTTTGACAAAGGCCTGAGTGACATCGAACTTCATATTTTTGTTTAAGAAATAATAGAAGATATTCAGTACCCAGAAGTAGACTAAGACCAAAAAGCCGACCGTATAAAGGATCGCTTGAAAATAGTTTTGGTTCGCAAACATCCCGTAGACGATCCGCAAAATATACGCCGTTGGAATGATACTGAGGATGGTATAGGCACGGTTCAAGTATTTAGGACTGATATCGAGATAGCCCAAAAATTTATGGATGCCGTTGATTAAATCTAAAATAAGCGTCATTTTCTCACCTACTCATTTCCTTGATTCTCATCCATGATCCCTTGTGGATCTGGCGTGGTCTCTTCACTTGAAGAAGGTGTTTCCTGATTGTTTTCCGATGGTGCTGGTGAAACATTGGCATCGCTTGATGGCGTCGTTTCTGCAGGCACCGAAGAAGACGGAGTCGTTGCTGGTGTTGCTGGTTCACTGCTGGATGACGGTGTTGTCTGCTGGTCATCGTTCGTCGGTTGTGAGTCCGTGCTAGCAGGTGTCTGATTTTGACTGTCTTCAGTCATCGAAGAGGGTGTGCTTTCACTTGGTACTTGTTCGGTCGTTTCTGTCGTCTCTGTCGTTTCCGTCACACGACTTGGTTGGCGGTAGCTGCCTGAATTCACCACGCCGGTGGCAGTGGCAATGATCGTTGATATCGTTAAAAGTGCAATTGGTTTTAAAATAGGCGGGACTTTTCGCATGATTCTCATCCTTTTCTTACCCGATGTTGCCCATTGGCAGCCTCGGTTCCTTCAGCCTCTTCTTACCTTTATAATCGTTTCTGACAAAAGGGTCAAGATTCCAGAGGCTTCTGTCGCAGGATTTAAAAAAATCTAAACATGTAACTGTTTTCACAAAAAAACAACGACGGCAGTTGCCCCCGCTACACAAGGTATTCATAAAACTTTTCAAAGGTCAGCCGAAACGTGCCATGGTAATCCCGTAAAAGGGTAGGCAAAGCGATCACTTCTTCATGTAGGATCGGGGCATCGATTTGGATCACCGCTTCTTCCTCATCCAGATAATAAGAACTAAACAGTTCATCATCAGCAACTTCTTCTAGCTGATTGGTCAGCTCTTCATAAAACTTTTCTACGATCGGTTCTGCCAACTCATCAAAGACTGGCTGCAAGGCTGCTTCTACAGCTGGAAACGGCTGCGCGAGTAATTGCTGTCCGCTGAGGGAATGGCGGGTATTCTCATAGGTCAAATAAAGCAGGTCGAAATAATCCTCTTCTTCCCCGATCGCTTCTAGCGTCAAAAGGGCTTTTTCTACCAATGAAACCAAGGCCGAGGATACTTCCTGATGCATCACCGCATCAACTTTTTCAAATAATTGCTGTTTCTCGATGACAAATGATTCTTCCATAAAAGTGAATTCCGCTTTTTCAAAGCAAAGGGGGGTATCAGAGATAAATAGTTGGATCGTTGCCATGGCGTTGCCTTCTTTCTTTTTCAAGCTGCGGACAAACAGATGATTTGTCAACAGCGAAAATCTTCGTTAGCATAAATAATAGCAGGTGAACAAATTGTTCATCAAGTAATAAGGAGGAGATCGAATGAGTAAAGTTGCTGTTATTGTCACTGATCTAGTTGAAGATGTTGAGTTGACGTCACCAAAAGAAGCACTGGAAGCGGCTGGACACGAAGTAGTCGTTATTAGTAATGAAGGCGCCGAGACCGTCGAAGGCAAACAAGGTGGAACATTTACCGTCGATGCGGCCATTGATACGATCGATCCTGCAAGTTTTGATGCTTTGTTGATCCCAGGCGGTTTCTCCCCTGACCAATTACGGACCGATGAGCGCTATGTGTCATTGACGAAAGACTTTTTGACATCTGATCGTCCCGTCTTTGCCATTTGCCACGGCCCACAACTGTTTATCCAAACAGGACTGACAAAAGATTTGACCTTGACGGCTTATGATTCTGTGCGACCAGATTTAGCCTACGCAGGTGCCACCGTCAAAGATGAGCCTGTCGTGATCGACGAAACCTATCGGTTGATCACCAGCCGAAACCCAGATGACTTAGATGCCTTCAATCAAGCCATTACCGAGGCATTGAACTAACCACGAATAAGACTTGGTTTCTTAGAGAAAAAAAGCCGCCAATTGCAGCGTTCGATCCTTCGTATCGATCGAGCTGCAGCTGAGCGGTTTTTTCTTGCGTAGCTTTTCAGTTTTCAGTGAATAGCTCGTTTCCCGTTACTCGTCAGAGGGCAACTCAAAACCATCGAAAGTCTCGCCATCGTAATAGCGCAATAACTCTTCCGTCGATAATAAGGAAGACGTCATTTCTTCCTGTGCCTCATTGGCCTCTCGAAGTTGGGCAAGGTAAGCCGCGTAGGCTTCTGCCAACTGCCGATAAACAGCTTGCCGCGAAGTTCCTTCCCCTTGGATCGTCGGCAATTCACGGATAAAGGCCCGATAGACGGGGCGGTTTTCCTGCCATTCGATCGGCAACTCAATTACTTGAAGCTGGGCTTCTTCAAACCATCGTTCCATCGCTCTCCCTCATTTCTTTTCTTATTATCGTCAAGTTAGCAGCAAAGGTCAATCAGTGAGCAAAAAAATACAGAACAAGCGTTGAAAGAAATTGCCACATCCGCAAAAGCTCGCTTGTTGGGCTAGCTTTTACGGATGCGGCAATTTATCTGCTTGTTCTGTGTGTTACTCGTTTTTATGCGGCAACATACGCATATTTTTCAATGTTTTGTCGGATCGTTTCAATCATGTCTTCATCTTGTAAGCCAGTGATTTCTGCAATAACTTCCGGTAGTGATTTTTCATCCAAAAGTGCTTGTAACTGTTGGCTTTGCTCATCTTCAGGGTCTTTGTAGTTGAAGATCATGCCGATCGTTTCATAGAGATGATCTGGCTGCATGTTGCGTTTTTCTAACTCAAGGACTGGTCGGATAAAGCGTTCTTCGGTTCCTAATTTGCGGACAGGTGTCCGTGCCACCCGTGTGATGGCATCGGAAATGTGTTTGTTTTTAAAGCGTTGGATGATTTTTTCGATATACCGTTCATGTTCTTCAGGATCAAAAGCCCACTTCTCAATTAAAAGCCGCCCAGTTTCTTCGAGAACGGATTTTAATTGGATAACCACTAAATGGTCCTGCATCGCTTCATCGATCGTCTGATAGCCTTGGAGGGCGCCTGTGTACGCTACCGTAGCATGACCCGTATTGACACTGAATAATTTCCGTTCAATATACGGTTCCAGGTCCGCCACATAATGGACCCCTTGCAGATGGATCGAGGATTTCATCCCTGACTCTTGGATCACCCATTCGCAAAAAGGTTCTACTTGAACGAATAAGGGATCTTCATGATGTTGCAGCGGTACGATGCGGTCCACCGCTGCATCTGGAAAACCAACCGTCGCTTCTAACGCGGACCAATCCGCAACGTATTTTTGCACTTCGCTTTTTAAAAAGGTCGATCCGCCGATCATGTTCTCACAGGCGATCACATCAATGGCTGGCTTGTCTGGGTGTTGCTGACGTGCTTCTAAGCCTTTGGCGATCAGCTCAGCGATATGCGGCAAAATGTTGGGACCAATGGCGGTCGTAAGGATGTCTGCCTCGGCGATCGCTTGGATCACCGCTTCTGGTTCTTTGGCATTGTTCAATCCCGTCACATGCTCAATGTGGATCTGTTCTTGGGTCTCATCGGCTAATTCGATGGTATACCCTTGTCTTGCTTTTAAGGCGTCAATGATCGTTTCATTGACATCAATAAATGTGATTTCAAAGTTGTTGGCAGCCAATATCTCGCCGATAAAGCCGCGACCAATATTACCTGCACCAAAGTGAACTGCCTTCATGTCTTGTCTCCTCCTTAAATCCTTATGCTACGGTCAAACTTTGGGCGATTTCTTCTTTATCTAAGGCATCCGCCAATTCGACAACGTTATCGATATCGCTGCAAAAGAGGGCGATTTGTTGGACCAATTGCAGATGATCTTCCCCTTTGCCCGCGATGCCGAAAAGGACGGTGACGATTTTTTCTTCGTCCGCTGTACCGAAATTCACGCCATCAGGTACTTGCACGATACAGATACCTGATTTTTTGACGTATTTTTTGGCTTCATCCGTGCCGTGAGGAATCGCAATAAAGTTCCCCATATAGACTGAGAGCATCTCGTCACGCTCAAGCATGGCATCGACGTATTCTTTTTCCACACAACCTGCCGCCAGCAATTTTTCGCCGCAGTAACGAATGGCTTCTTCTTTGGTCGCAAATTGTTTGTTCAATTCAATCATGTCTTTTTCTAATACTTGCATTCGGCTCATCCTTTCTTAATTCGCTGCTTTGATCGATGCCACGATCCGTTGATAGTTCGTCGTTCCCATCAGATTATTGACAGATAGGTGGATCGCTTCTGGCGCTGACGTTTGCGCTTGCGGCGTTAGGGCTTCTTTTGTGATCACCAGTGAAGAGGCGTTGGCATGGAGATCATTGATATGGCTTTTTCTGATTGGCATCGTCAGAGCTTCTTTGGCTAAAAGATCTTGGAAAACTTTCTGAGCCATCGTTGCCGAACCTTTGCGATCATCGTGGGCCAAAATGATTTCACTGACTTGCTTAAGGTCATTGGCGGAAGGAACATCTATCTGGTTGCCTGCTTCAGACTTTTTTGCTGTCTCCCCCGCTGTCTTAGTCCCTGACAATGTGGCTACGATTTCATCGTACCGTGGAGAGTTCAGGAAATTTTCAACCGCGACAAAGGTCGCATTTGGCGCTTTTTGTTTGGCACGTTCTTGCAATTCTTCTTGAGTGACGATCAGCGTATTGGCATCGTCCGTCAAATTGTTGATGGCGGAATTCGAGACATTTTGTGGAAGACCCGCTTCTTTGACTTTTTTACGTAAGATCGATGCCCCCATAGCACTGGAGCCCATGCCTGCATCACATGCGAAGATGATACGATTGATGCCAGTCGTTGGTTGAGCCGCCAAGCCTTTTGAGCTGAGTTTTGCTGCTTGCGTTTGTTGTACTTTTTCTTCAAAATTATCCACCGTATCCTTCGCATCCGCTTTCAAGATCGCGGCAGCGACGATAAAGGACACGCCTGCTCCTACGGCAATTCCGGCTAAGACAGAAACGACACTCATCACTGAGTTGAATGGCGTCATTGCTAAGATCGCAATGATCGAACCTGGTGAAGCAGGTGCCCGTAAGCCTGCACCTAGCAATTGGAAGGTAAAGCTTCCTGATACACCGCCGGCAATCACTGCTAAGAACATCAATGGTTTCATCATGACGTATGGGAAGTAGATCTCATGGATCCCACCGATAAAGTGAATGATGATCGCTCCAGGTGCCGAAGATTTCGCTGCTCCTTTTCCGAAGAAAGTGAAGGCTAGCAAGACTCCTAAACCAGGTCCAGGATTGGCTTCTAATAAGTAAAGAATCGATTTCCCAAATTCGCTGACTTGCTCAGTACCTAATGGTGTCAAAATTCCATGGTTGATAGCATTGTTTAAGAATAAGATTTTTGCTGGTTCAATAAAGATATTGGCTAATGGAATCAAGTGGGCATTGACGATTACTTCGACCCCTGCTGCCATTGCTTCTGTCAAGGTGTTAACAACTGGCCCGATTGCTACAAAGCCCAGTAATGCTAAGGCAAAACCGATCAAACCTGATGAAAAGTTGTTGACCAACATTTCAAAGCCAGCGCGAACTTTGTCTTGGAAGATCTCGTCAAATTTCTTGATGACCCAACCGCCTAAAGGACCCATGATCATCGCACCCAATAGCATTGGGATATCCGTTCCGACGATGACCCCCATCGTTGCGATCGCCCCAACCACGGCTCCGCGGTCACCAGCAATCACTTTCCCGCCAGTATACCCAATCAAGATTGGGATCAAATACGTTAGCATTGGACCGACCATCGTTGCAAAGGCTTCATTTGGTAAATACCCATCTGGAATAAATAATGCCGTTAATACACCCCATGCAATCAATGCGCCGATATTCGGCATCACCATACTCGACAACGTACTGCCTAATTTTTGAACTTTTGCTTTGACTGATGATTTGGCTGCTTTTTGTGTCTGTTCCATTTTTTTCTCTCCTCTCGTCTGCTTACACCCTTATTGTAGGCGCTTCCCAAAAAGCTCGAAAGTCGTACTTTGGCACAAAAAACTGTGCCAAAACTTGTAGCCAAACGGATAGAACAAAAAAAGGCGAGCAGCCCCTGCACTCGCTTATCTTTGTTATGTTTCACGTGGAGCATTTTTTTTGATTTTGCCTAAACACAAAAAAACGTGTACTCACTCCTTCTACACAAGGTAGAAAGAGCAAGCACACGGAGGCAGCTCATTCATGTATTTCGTTCGCTGCTCTTGTTGCAAGCCAGTCTGCTGCTGATCGCTTATTCTTCTGCTAACAAAATCTGTTGGATCTCTTCAACCGATTCGGCATCACTAAGCGCCCGAACATTTTGCATATCAGAACAAAAAAAGGCGATTTCTTGCAAAACAGCTAATTGCTGCTCTTTTAGGACGACTACGAAAAGGATCGTAGCGATTTTAGGCTGCTCCTTCGTGCCGAAGTCGACGCCATCAGGCACTTGGATCAAAAAGAGTCCTTCTTCCTTGATCCATTGCTGGGCTTCTTCTTCCGCATGGGGCAATGCCACAAAGTTACCGATGTAAACACCTGTTTTTTGATGGCGACGCAAAAGGCTTTTGACATAGGGCAAGGAAACGATCTCCTGGTTGACTAAGTACTCGCCAATTTTTGTCAGAGCCTCTGTGGCATCGGTAAAGTGTTGATCCAACAAAATCCGCTCCTGTGGAATATACATCGCTGATCCCTCCTATTGTTTTACTTCTTCAATCAAGAGCGAAGAGAGCAACTGATAAATAATCGAATCATTGCCCGAATTAAAAATCTCCGTATTTAGATCATTCATAATGATCGAACCACTGATTTTTCCTAACATCTGAGAGCTTGTTTCATTGATAGGATACGGCGCAAGCATGACTAATAAACGGGTAACAGCGATTTCTTTTTTATCCATCGCTAAAAGGGGCAAAGGCTGTTTCAAGTCGAAAATACGAAAAACTGGTTGCAGGATCGCCGAGCTCGCCGCGTGAAACAAGGCAAAGTGAGTGTCAGGAATGCCCACTGGCGCTTGGAAGTAGCGCCGTAACAGACGATCAACGACTTTCTCACGATCCAAAACAACATGTTCATCAAAAGACGTCAGCACCAGCTGCAACGTTTCTTCCAAGTCCGCTGGGTTATCAATGGCTTGCACTTGAAACAGCGCCAATAGCTGGTTAATGGCTTCGATAAAAGCCAAGACCTCTTCATAGGATTCCTCTTTGACCAAAGCAGAGGGTGCTTTTTTTGCGGAACGTTTTTTCTGACTAATGGCTTGGAAGGCCTTCTTCAACTCTTGAATATCTTCTTCTAGCAGGATCGGTGAAACGAGTTTGTACTCTCCTTGATACCCTGGCAGCAAGGAAGTCGAGATCACCAAGTCATAGGTCTCCTCGATATTTTCCCGTTTGACATCTCCCACTCGAAAGAAGGTGATTTGATTGATAAAGGGAAAATGTTTCCGCAGCTGCATCTCTAATAAACTGATGGAGGCTAATCCGCTAGGAGAGATCCCTGCAATATTGACTTCTAACACTTTCGGATTTTTTTCCAACGAATTGGCAAAATGCAGGACCATATAGGCGATTTCTTCTTCCGAGAACTGCTGCTGCGGAAAGACCTGCGGCAGATGATTGCGAATCCCGCTGGCGATCTCGACATACTGGTTCATGATTTTTTCTAGGATAGGGTTGTTCAAATGATCTTCTTCTAAAATCGCCCGCGTCATCACTCCTGAGATATGGGTCAGCAGCATTTTATACAAGTTCGTGTCTTCATAAAACGCCACTTCCGTTTGCTCACTGACCAATTCGATCAAGCGTTTCACACGATAAGCCAAGTCAGTATCAAAATTGTCATCAAAAAAATCACGATCAAAGGAATTAGCAAAATCACCTAGTAACACGGCAAAAAAGACGATTTCGTTGATGGAATAAAGCAGTTTCGTCTTTTCGGCGATCTGAGCAAAAATCTTTTTCGCCACCTTCAGCAAGTCTTTGTTGATCTGACTCGGGTACGTCTCTTCTTCCACCGTGTAGCCCAAAGCTACCCGATCCATGGCTAGCGCCAGCATCAAGACGATAAACGCCAATTTGCGGTCACTAAGTTCCTTGAACTGCGGCTCGATGGTTTCTCGAATCAGCCGCTGGGCTAGCAATAGATGGTCACGGGACAGAAATTGAAAAATAAACGGGGCTTCATCATCGGTTTCCAGTAAATGGAAAAATTGGTACTCATTGATCTCCATCACTAGTGTATTGGCTGTGATCAATCGCCGATATTTTTCGGAGCCTTCGATCTCATACCCTTGATTGCGCACGATCCTTAACGGCAGCCGTGCGAGACTTTCTTCTAGCTGTTTGATATCTGAAAAAAACGTCGTATTGCTGATTTGGTAGCGATCCAAGAAGAAATGACTAGATACAGGCTTCGTGGCGGTAGTCAGTTGCAGCAAAATACGATGTTGTCGCTCACTAGCCGCGAATTCTTGATCGGTATCTGCCATAATGGCTTCTTGCAATTGGCGAATGCTCGTTTCTGATGCAAAAATTTGGAAATGACCACGACCGACCTTCTCCAAGGTAGCTCCTACTGTTTCCAGCGATTTTTCTAGATTAGCCAGTTCACGGTACACCGTTCGTTTACTGACTTTTAAGACTTGCATCATGCGATCTAAAGAAACTGGACCGGTACTATTCATCAATTCCGTTAATAAAAGTGTTTCACGATTGGTCAAAAACATAGTCGACTCCTTCTGTCAGTAACTGACGATACGCATCTGTCGTCAATAAATCATCCACCACCAGCAAAGGAACATCTGGGATCGGGCACTTTTCTGCAAGTTCTTTCGGGAGGATATAGACTGCCGTAGGGTCAAGAGCTTGTCCTTCATACGCCATTTTTTTGATGGTCAAAGACAGCGCTTGTTGGCGGGCCATTTTGCTTAGTATCTCCACTGCCATCGTTTGTGAACCGCGTTTTTTTCCAGTATACAAAAAGATGATCGTTGAAAATCCTAACGAACTTGCTGCCTCGGTTTGCAGCGATTTTTGCGGATCCTGTTCTCTTCTTTGTAATTCTTTAATCAGCGGGGCATACTCATCAGCCGCCAAAAAATTATCTAACACATAATGCTGTGCGTGTGGTGTCTGCTTTTGGGCAATAGCTGCTAATTCCCGTTGGGTGATCACCAAAAGCGCGGGATCATCGATCACACGATAAATCGATTGATAGCGGACAGGAAACGTTAGCTGGGCTTCTTGTAACTGTTTTTTTAGTATGCTGGCACCAATCGCACTGGACCCCATCCCTGCGTCACAGGCCACGACGATCTCCGTGACTTTCTTCATTTTCGGCATCTTACGCTCCTCATTTTCTGTATTGGACTTCCGTTTTAACAGCACACTAGCGATCGCAAACGATACGACCGTACTGACGATAATCCCAGCTAAGACACCTAGGATCATAGACGGCGGTGTATTGAGTAAAATCGCTAAGATCGAGCCCGGAGACGCAGGCGCTCTTAAGCCTACCCCTAAAAATTGGAAGATCAGCGTGCCACTGAAACCACCAACGATCGGACCGAGCAACACCCAAGGATCGAGCAGAACAAACGGGAAATACACTTCATGAATCCCACCAATAGCCTGCACAAAAACGGATGCTGCGGCATTCGTTCGGTTTCGCTTTGAACCAAAAAAAAGATACGCCGCTAAGACCCCTAATCCTGGACCGGGGTTGGCCTCGATCAAAAATAAAACCGACTGACCATTGAGTGCCGCTGCTTCGATCCCTAGCGGTGTAAATAGACCATGGTTGACAATATTATTAAAAAACAAAACCTTCAATGGTTCTACAATGATATGGATAAAGGGCAAGACGTTTTGCTGAACAAAATAATCAACGAGCTGATAGCTGCCGAGACTGAACCAATTAAAAAGCGGCGCCAATAGGAAGTAACTGCCTAAAAAGAGGAGTCCGCCAAACGCACCTGCAATAAAATTGCGCACCAGCATCTCATAGCCACTTTTGACTTTGCTCACGATCGAATCACTGCGGTACAATAGCCAGCCCGCTAGCGGCCCCAGCAGCATCGCCCCAAAGACCTGGGGAATATCCGTTGCGAGAATAGCCCCTAAGACCGCCACTGCTCCTACGACCCCACCTCGTTCAGGCGCCAACATCTGCCCACCTGTATAGGCGATCATGAGGGGCAGCAGCACAGTCAAGACCCCTTGTTCCATTTGCTGGATCACTTGTTGATCGACTGAGAAAAAAGGCAGCAGGAATGAAATCAGCATCCACGCAATAAAAATACTTAAATTCGGCATCATCATGCGAGAAAGATAATTCGTATAAAACTTAACCGTTATCATTTTTTCTCTGGAAGACGAGGTCTTGTTCATTTTATCCGCTTCCTTTCTCTTCTCTATTATAAGATGTTCTGGCAAGACTGAAAACAAAAAAAGCATACGTTTTTTAAAACAGAAATCAAAAAAAGCTGACGTAAAACGCCAGCTTTTGAAATAGCTTCAATTGATTTAGTTTACGCGTACCGCGAAATCTGGTGAGTAATAAGAGTAACTGCTAACAGAAACATTTTGACCTGGTGTTGGTGCATGAACGTATTGTCCGTTACCCATAGCGATCGCCACGTGGTGTGTGCTTCCGCGGCTACCCCAGAATAACAAGTCACCAGCTTTTGCTTCATTGATCGAGATCACCGTACCAGAAAATTCTTGTGCGTAAGTTACCCGTGGTAATGAGATCCCAACTTTAGCAAATACATATTGTGTAAAGCCAGAACAGTCAAAGCCGTCTGGTGTCGTACCACCCCATACATAAGGAGTACCAATGTATTTCATTGCTTCTGCTACGATTGCTGAACCGTTGACCGTTTGTGCGGGTGCAGGAGTATTGCTTGCACCATTGCCGCTATTGTTCGATCCTTGGTTGTTATTGCTATTGTTATTGTTGGCAGGAGTCGATGGTGTCGTATTTGTTGAACCGCCACCTTGTGATGAATCTCCTTGTGTGTTATTAGTCGTAGAACTAGAATTTGTTGTAGCGCTTGGTGTTGTTGAATTTGATGTTGAAGAGTCACTAGACGCTGCTGCTTCCTGAGTAGCTGCTTCAGCTGCTGCCGCTTCTTGTGCCGCTGCTTCTTGTGCTGCTTGTTCACGAGCTGCTGCCGCCGCAGCTTCTTCTGCAGCGATGCGTGCTTGTTCTGCTTCGTATTCTTCTTTTTGTTTTTCTAAATCAGCTTTTTCATCTTCTTTAGATGCTTGTTGAACAGCCAATTCCGCTTGCAAAACATTTAAATCGGCTTGTTTGGCTTGTAGATCCCCTAATTGTGTTTCTAGCTCAAATTGGTTCGCTGCGATTTCTGCCAATTTATCGTCGTTTTCTGCTTTCTTCGCTTCAACTGCTTCTTGGTCTGCCTTTTGTTGATCCACAAGATCTTTGTTAGCATTGACGATCGTCGTCATTGCTTGCACACGGCCAATAGCATCTGTTAAAGAGTCAGCTTCTAATACTGCATCAATAAAGTTCGTGCTTTGACCATTGACTTGAACGTCACGGGCTTGTTTTTGGATCGCTTCTTCACGCTTTTCGATTCTGACTTTCAAATCAGCAATTTCTTGCTTCAACTTTTCAGAATCCGCACGCAAATCACCTTGTTGTTGCAACAAAGTTTGGGCTTTTTCATTGATTGCAGCCACGTCGCTTTCAAGTGCTGCTACTTGTGACTGGATGCTCGCTTGCTGGTTTTGCAAGTCAGAGATCTCTTTATTTTTTTCTTCAATTTTATTGTCAAAATCTGATGCAAAGACAAGTGTCGGTGCTGCTGCAGAAGTAAGAACAATTGAACTTACTAACAATAAAGATAAAATTCGCTTTTTCACTCTTCATTCCTCCGGCTGTTGCTTCCCCTAATATGGTTTTTTTATGTATAAATGCTTAAGAATACCTAAAGTCCTTCACGATAGTGTGATTGTAACACAGCCGTATGTCAGAGAGATAAAAGGAATATTACAAAAACATTTCAATCGCTGTTATTTTTATACAGTCAAACGCAAAAAAAATGAAGCTATTCGTCTTTGAATAGCTTCATGAATGGAACGACTAAAAGGATAAACAAAATGATGTTCAATAAAAGCGTAGGTGCTAGAAAGCGGGAAACAAAGAATGACGTGCTAACTGAGGCGATCTTAAATAGCAACTGGACGCCCAACGTCACAACTTCTAAGCTTGTAACAAAGATGATCATTCCGAAAAACATGGTAAATACATTTTGATAAAGCGTATTTTTCAAAATATACATGATCCATACGATCAAGGGAAACGCCACCGTGTAGATGCCGATCACACCGACATAATACACGTCATAAAGGCAACCGATCACAAGCGCCGTGGTGATCAAAAAGTTTTTCGGCAAATACTTCGCGCCACATAAAAGGGCGATCAATAAAAGATGCGCACTGGCGATATAATTGTCTTGGGTCCATTTTTCTAAAAAACGCGTCAGTTGTCCATCTGCCAACATCATCAAAAAGAAGACGCCCGCTGCCAAGTATTTGATGTAGTCATGCTTTTTCATGGCTATTCCTCACCTGCCAAGCGTTTGATAATCGTTACTGCTTGAATATCATACATTTGGGCATACGGTTTTACAAATACTTGGGTATCAAGACCAAACTCATCTTTGGTGGTACGGATCACTGTTCCGATCGCTAAGTCGGCAGGCGAGTTTCCTCCTAATCCAGAGGTCTGCACGACATCGCCTTCCTTCAGCTCATTGTCCCCTGTCAACTGGGTAATGACCAAGGAACGTTCTTTTTGATCGTAACTACTTAGAATCCCAAAGTTTGACCCATCTTCGCCGCTGATCCGAACCGGATAGTGGTTAGAATTCTGGTTTTCAGAAGTCAAAAGTTCAATTTTAGAAGAAGCTGCATTGACTTCTATCACACGACCGATCAAGCCTTTTTGCGACATGACCGCCATGTTGACCTCAACGCCGTCTCTTGAGCCTCGATCCACGATCAGCATATCCTGCCAAGTATCAGGTGACCGATTGATGACATTGGCGGAGATCCGTTCATAATTCGTCAAGGTCGCATTCAGCTCTAGCTCTTCTTTCAAGGCATCGATTTCTCTTTGCGCATTGTCCTTCGCTTGTTCCAGTTCATCAAAACTGTCCAATTTCTCTTTTAAACGTTCATTTTCTTCATACGTCACAAACAAGTTTTTGACTGAATTCGCCCCATTTTCGATCCAACGAAAAGGCGCCGTAATCACTTTATCGATAAAGCCAACGGAGTCATTGACCGTTGATTGCACAACATTGGTGGAGTTTCCCGCAGCTCTGCGGGCAATCGTCACGCTTAATACGGTGACAACTAAAATCACAATAATCAATGTGATGATAATATTTTTATTAGGATTAAACTTTTTCACAAAGACACCTCAAATAATTCCAAACTGTAGTTCCAATTTTACCATTAATACCCTGCAAACAAAAGCTAAGTTGACCGTCTTAATGTTTTTTTTGTAATTAAGTTTCTGAAATTTTCAACAAAAAAAAGAGACGTTCCGTCTCTTAATCACAACTTTGAATGACTGCTATCATCCCGCTGCTAAAGGAAAAACCTGCTGTTTGTGTCAGAAATTCATTGCTGGCATAAGAAGTTGGGTACGGCACTTGGACGTTTTCTAATAAATACTTGCTACCTGTCAACGTCAAATCTGTTACCGGCGTCAAACAGCAGTACGCCAAATACTGCATCTCGGGTTCTTTTTCCAATTGATAGGTGCCTGGTAAAAAGAACTGAACGACATTTTGACGATCTAAAAAACGCAGATTTGGGGCAAATGGACGAAACCGATCTTCTAAAGGCAGCCATAGATTGGCTAAAAGATGGTCGAGACGTCCTCCTGTTGCACCAATCAAGTCGATTTGTGCTTTTGGATAGCGACGCAACGTCTCCACCAATGCCAATTGGGTATCTGTATCATCTTTTTCAGCAGGAGCTTGGATCACTGTGTTGACTTGTTGTTTGACTGCTTGCAGTTCGCCTGCGGTCAAAGAGTCGAAATCACCAATCGCTAGATCGACTGGCCGATGGTGCTGAAGCAAAAACAATGCCCCGCGATCAATCCCAATGTATTTGTCATACGTCATCAGCGGTGGCCAATTTTCAGGGCGCCCCCCTGCTGCTAACAAAATCTTCATTTATTGCAAAGCTTCTTTCAAGGCTCTGATTTGTGCTGCAGGTTCATCGGCATCGTAAATATAGCTTCCTGCTACGAAGACATTTGCACCTGCTTCCAGGCAACGTTTGGCTGTCTCAGGAACGATCCCGCCATCTACCTCGATATCATAATGGTAGCCTTTTTCTTCTTTTAAAGCAGCCAGTACCGCAATTTTTTCTAGTGATTCTTCAATAAAGGATTGCCCACCAAACCCTGGATTGACCGTCATGACTAACACTTGATCACACATGGATAAAACATGTTCAATGGCTGATACTGGTGTGCCTGGGTTGATGACGATTTCTGCTTTGACATTTTCTGCCACAATCATTTGGATCGCACGATGGATATGAGGTGTTGCTTCCGCGTGGATCCCAATGATATCTGCCCCAGCTTCTGCGAAGGCATGGATATACTTTTCTGGTTCGGTGATCATTAGGTGAACATCCAACGGCAGTTTGGTAACTGGGCGAATCGCTTTAACGATATTTGGGCCTAAGGTAATATTAGGGACAAAATGACCGTCCATCACGTCTACGTGAATATAATCTGCGCCATGGCGCTCTACCAGCTCAATGTCTCTTTGAAGATTTGCAAAATCGGCACTTAAAATAGATGGTGCTAGTTTTATCATGCTTTTCCCTCACTTTTTCTTCTTTTTATAAACCGGACGTCGGTTTTCAATCTCTTCTAAAAATTGCACGTAATTCTTATAACGAGTCTCGGCAATCTCATCTGCTGCAACCCCCTGCTTAACTGCACAATCAGGTTCATTAAGGTGCCTACATTCCCTAAAACGACAGTTGGCAGCTACCGCTAAAAAGTCAGGAAATAGTTTGGGTAACTCCACCGCTTCGATTTCCAAAAAGTCGATCGAACTAAATCCTGGTGTATCGGCAACCAATCCATCACAAATCGGCAAGAGCTCCACATGACGGGTCGTATGTTTCCCCCGCCCGAGAGATTCTGAGATCACTCCTGTTTCCAATGCCAATTCTGGGACGATCCGATTCAGCAATGTCGACTTTCCAGCACCGGATTGTCCCATAAAGACGGTGATCCGCTCAGGAAAGTACCGTTGAAGTTCCAATAGATCTTCGCCTTCTGCTTTTGACGTGATCACGTGGTAGCCAATTGCTTGATAGGTCTCCTCAATTGCTTTCATTGCGGCAAGATCTTTCACAAGATCCGCTTTTGTCAAAAAGATGATCGGTTCGATCCCCTCATACTCTAACGTCACTAAAAAGCGATCCAATAGGTTATAGGAGAAGTTCGGCTCAACTAGACTTGTCACGACCACCCCTTGATCCACATTTGCGACTGGCGGTCGAACCAGCTCATTTTTTCGCGGCAAGATCTCTAAAAGATAACCGTCTGTTTGATTGCTGCTTTCAAAGATCACTTCATCCCCCACCAAAGGAGTGATTTTTCGATTCCGAAAATTTCCTCGAGCGCGGGTTTGAAAGATTTCATCTTCTGATGCCACATAATAAAATCCGCTTAGCGCTTTGATGATTTTTCCCTTCAAACAATTTCCTCCTCGTTTTTTACTATTGTATCATATTTTGGCTCTATAATTTATGGGACTGATGAATCAGAATTGATTCTTCAGCCCCATTTTCATTTTAGGTATTAAAAAACAT
>NZ_JBLGTY010000034.1:0-18943 GCF_047470845.1 Candidatus Enterococcus avicola
TGCTAAGCCAACTGATTGAGAATTAGAAACAATCTGCAGTAGGGAAGAATCATTTACACAAAATTATTGACGCTCCCTAACTTTTTCGATAAATAATGTGGGGTATGTTTATTATGAATATACATTACCTTTATTTATCTTATACTTTAACTCATTCAAAATGAAAAATTATTTTCTTTTATTGGCTCTAATGATGGTGTTTATCAGACTATCGTAATAAGTATTATTGATATCAAGACATTACTTAGTATTCTAGTTCTAAGTATACTGGCATTCACTTTTAGTTTCGTAATTAAAAAAAGCTTTTATAAATATAAAATACAGATACCGTTTTATATATTTTTTGTTTTAATTACTCTAATGATGGCTGGATTGAATTCTATGCTCTTTTTTGAATATAAACTTACTTTTTGGGAATATCTATCTTTGTTTATAGGGTCTATAATTATTTGTATTTCTTGGCAATACTATCTAAGTACTCAAAAATAATTCTTAAAAGATATAAATAGAAAACTTATTGGGAGAAACTACGATGAATTGACGAAAGTTAAAAATATTAGAAGCTTAAATCAAGACGTAGATAGTATGACAGAGGTTGAAAAGGAAAAGCTTATTTTTGTTATGATGGATTTAGATCATTTTAAAAGAATTAATGATCACTATGGACACATTACAGGAAATCGTGCTTTAATATTCTTTTCAAAAAAAATAACAACTTTTCTTAGTGAAGCACACCAAGATCAAGTAGAGGTTTATAGATATGGAGGCGAAGAATTTTTAGTTATTTTCAAAGACAGTACATTAAAGTCTGTTCAAAAGACTATATTAAGATTTCAGGCATTCTTATTAAAAAATAAGTTGAATATTGGAGGGGAAAGAAAGATTACGCTTTATTTTTCTGCTGGCATTTCTAAGTATGATTCTTCTTTAGATGTATATGAACTCATCAATCAGGCTGATCAAGCGCTGTATGCTGCAAAAAAAAGAGGTAGAAACACACTTGTTGTTTATTCTTGATTTATTATGCAATTAAACATGATTTTGGCTTGATCAAGATCTCTTGGACGGTTCATTAAAATAGTATTGTTTAACAAGGGCATTTTACTTGCTATATATAAATAATTGTTCTAAAATTTTCTAGTGTGTCTCATTAAAAGAGTAGCGGGGAAAGCAGATTGGGGAAGTCTTCTTTTTATATGTTGCTTTTATATTTATAGGTGAGTAAATCTACTGTAATGATAATATATTTATCATTTTTCAGAAGGTTTCATCAAAGGACGCAAAGAGAAAGTTCTATTTTTCTCTTTGCGTCCTTTTCTAAACTATTTATTGGAAAGTAAAGATCTAATAAACTGAAACCGGTCATTGATATAACAAATCATGCACATAACTTAATATTTCTCATGCTATTGGAGGGCTTATGGAAGAAAATAAATACATCGAGATTGTTAAAGTGTTCTCAAAACTTGGGTTCTTTGCTTTTGGTGGACCAGCTGCTCATATCGCTATGATGGAAGAAGAAGTCGTGGATAAAAGGCAATGGATGTCTAAGGAAGAGTTTCTAGATTTATTAGGATTTACTAACTTGATTCCTGGTCCAAACTCTACAGAGATGGCAATTATATTAGGTCATCGGCGTGCTGGAAAATGGGGATTATTTTTAGCAGGTATTTCATTTATTTTACCAGCAATGGTCATTGTAATGATTATAGGGCACTTTTATAAATTATATGGAGACCTTCCTAGAGTTCAAACAATTCTGGAGTATATAAAGCCTGTCATTGTAGCAATTATTGTAGCAGCTCTAATAAAGCTTTTTAAAACAGCTATAAAAGATATGTCTACATTTATTGTTTTTTGCCTATCTCTGCTTTTGGTTGTTTTTGGTGCTTCGGAACTCACTGTGTTAATAGTTGCCGCAATACTCTTACTATTAATAAAAAAAGATTGGAATTTTAAAAATTATGTCATAGAGCCATTTAGTCTCTCAATTTTATTTTTAACTTTCCTGAAAATAGGTTTACTTTTATATGGTAGTGGCTATGTATTACTTGCGTTTATCCAATCAGAATTTGTTGATAAGTTACAAGTATTGACCCAAGTTCAAATGATAGATGCCATATCTGTAGGCGAATTTACTCCTGGGCCTGTATTTACTACAGCAACTTTTATTGGATATTTACTTTTCGATATCCCAGGTGCTTTGGTAGCTACAGTAGGGATTTTTTTACCATCGTTTCTACTGGTTCTTATATTAGCACCACTATTTTCCAAGCTTAAACAATCCAATACATTTTCCAAAATGTTAATTGGTATAAATGCGGCAGCATTAGCATTGATGGCTAATGTTACCATCCAATTAGGACAAAATATATTTGTTGAATGGTATTTCATTTTAATTTTTTTTATTAGTCTATTAGGTATTCTTAAATACAAAATTAACTCTGCATTCTTCATCTTAGGGGGAATTCTATTAGGTCTATTTTTATGATTTAGATTAGATGATCTATTGATAAGAGTTTTGCATAAGAATGTTAGGGTATTTATGTATAAAAACAATAAATTTTTTTTAGGTAAGGGGTAACATACTATTGTAAAGATATCTGATGTTGAATTGAAATTTATTTGATTATGTAATATGTATTTTTAAATAGCAGAAGTGGTTAGTTAATCTCTCTTTTCGCTGAGTTTTTTATTAAGGGAAGGACGTGATTTTCCTGAAAGTTGAGAAAGAAGAATTTAAACGAGTTATTAATGACGCGTCTCACTTAGAATATAATTATATTCATCGGGATTTAGAAAAGATTACTGATCCTAACTTGAAGGACGAAGAAGTAGAGTATTTGATTTTAAATCAAATACATCACAGACTTTTAAAAAATTCACACAGATCGTTATTTGGAAATAAAATAATAATAAAAAGTATTGATGAAAAAGATTACAAGTTATTAAGATATTATGTGGAAGCATTATCGGAAAACCACTATAGAACAAAATAGTATTCCTTAAAGACTTAGGTTTCGAAAAGTTAATTATTACTTATGTGAATGGTTTTTAAATAAATGATTGCTTGATAAAAAATGATTATGAATTCTACAATATTGATTTTAACGGATCAGAAATTATAGGATTTTGCTCTATTTTAAAATCGAGCTGAAGCTGGATCTAAGAATAGGAGACAATAAATAGATGTACTGCTTTATTAACATAAAAAAAGCAATTTTTAATCTGTGATGATTGGCTTGCTAGTTTGTGATATTTTTTAGTTAAAAGTTACTTGCATTTGCTATGTCTAACTGTAGGTAATACCATTTTGGAGGGATGATATGGAAGAAAGTGAGAGTTTTGAACAGCACTGGCTATTGTCATCTAGTATCCAACGTGTAAAATATCTGAAACTTCTTTCCGCCTATCCAAAAACTACTTGGACGGAGGAGGAAAAGAAGGTATTTCTCTGGTTGTGTCAGATGGATATCGATACACTTGAAACAATGGAGATCATTTTTAGCAAATTAGCACACAAAAAATGAATAAGACAGCTACTCATTCTTACAAGTAGCTGCCTTTAATATGAAAAGAGCTTGGCCATTAGAGAGTTTCACTCCTTATGCTAGTTTTTCTAATTCATGTACTGCATTTTCGATTGTAGTACCGGTTGCCACTTTGGTTTCATCATTTTTAGAAAAAACAATAAACAAGTTTAAGTTAGTGTCCAAAGTAACACGATAATCAATTGTTTTGTTAGTGAATGTCATAATACATTCTCCTCTCTCAAATAGTGACGAAAGGTAACGATAACGTTCATAGCGAAATTCTATATAGATAGTATAGCACATTAAAAATAAAATAGTGTATAGTGAGTGATAAGTTTATAAAAAAATAATATTTTTATGTAAAGTTGCAACTAAAGAGTTTGTGTGGTATACTACTTGTAGTGATAAACTTTGAAACGTATTAAGAGTGCTATACATAAATTTATACTCTCCTTTTGCTTATCAAACAATTATTGCAACAAAACGCATTCGTAATGATGCACAAGGAGGAAATAGTATGAATAAAGGTACAGTAAAGTGGTTTAATGCAGACAAAGGTTTTGGTTTTATAACCGGAGAGAATGGTCAAGATATCTTTGCTCATTTTTCTGCGATTCAAGCAGATGGATTCAAGTCTCTCGATGAAGGGCAAGCAGTCACTTTTGATACTGAAGAAGGTCAACGTGGTATGCAAGCTGCTAATATCTATAAAGCATAAAAGTGCCTTTTAACCCGTCTCAACATGTGTGAGGCGGTTTTTTCATACTTCAAAGGAGGGGTAAGAATGAGTTTTTCACAATGGAAACCACAACAACTTTCAATAGAAGGCCAAGCTTTTCATATAGATCAACAGGTCATATTTCGATATAGAAAAAAACAAGCAGCTGGAACAATTATAAAGCTACTCAGCAATTCGGCAGTTGTAACCCTTTCAAATTCAGAAGTGACGAATACTACGGAAAGAACAGTTATAAATTATAAAAATTTAATGAGTAACTGAAATCAATGAAGAATAGATTGAGTTTTTTGATCACGTACTATGTATATGTAAACTGGATAGACGATTGGTTTGAGTGGAGGAATAAAATGCAAAAAGAAGCTATTCATCAGTTAATCGTAAAATTGACACTTAACAAAAATTGGCTTAATGACCCAATGATTGTTAATCAAGTGAAATATCTAGGAGATCAACTTTCTTGTACACGACGTTCTCCGATTAATTATAATCAGATTCAGGGAATCAATGTTTATTATCTGGATGGTTCTGAAAAAATGTATACTTCTTTAAAAAGTTGCTGTGAAGGAGAAAAACTCTTCAAAGGAACCATCCAGAAATATATTTTATCTGATTCACCCATAGCAGATGGCAGATATTTCTGTGTCATTCGCTAATCTATAAACTTCTAAATCCGCCACCATAAGTTTAGCGATAAATATTTCTTTTTATTAAGCAGATTAAGGATGAACATTTAGTTCATTAGATACAGATATACAAAAAAACTAGCTATGATCAGCTAGTTAAATTATTTATACATAAGAGAGTTACATCTAGATTTAGCTTCCTCTAAAGTAGAAAATTTTTCGATATCAATATCGTAAATAAATAATTTGAGTTGAATATTGCGCAACTCTTTCAAATTTAGCACAGCAAATGACGTGATCAAAGGTGGTCTCGATTGAAAATCATACAAATTTGTTTTTGCTTTTGATGAATATAAACGGTAGTCCGAACTAAAAACTTCCACTGGATAAAAATTAGTATTCATATTTGAACACCTACTTTCATGGTACTTATCCAGTATAGCACTTAAAAGAAGTCAAAAGTAAAAATAGAAAAAACGTAAGGGATTCCTAAGCATTGCTTCTACATCGTAATTACTTGCAAAAAAGAAATATATAGCGTAGGCTGATTAAGCAACATGCATTAATCTAAGAAGAGTACCGGCACAGAAAACTTGGGGAAGTTTTTCTGGACTGCGCCGAATACTCTTCGTTTTTTTATTTTAACATTATTCTTACTTAATAAACATTAGAATATGAGAAGTTGCATTTAACTGATTTTATCTATTGCTTAATATTTTAATAGTCTACGGAATGTGAGGAGGTATTTAGTGTAGTATTAGCATAGAGACAAGAGGCTTCTGGTTTCTCTAGAGTTAACTCCATGGTTTATTATAAATAAGAAGAATGAGGAGGAGATTCGATGAATATAAAAAAGCAGCTGAAATGTTTGATTTAAGTGTGGATACACTAAGCTATTATGAGCGTGTTGGCGAGATACCACCCGTTCACCGCCACGAGAGCGGCTACCGAGATTATACTACCAATGATTTAAATTGGATTTATCTAGCAAAAAACTTGCGAAATGCTGGATTGTCGATTGAATCTTTAATTGATTTTGCTCAACTAGCTCAATCACGTGAAGCACAAAATGATGCTATATAGATAGAAGGAAAAATTTGGGAGGTTATCATTCTGGATGAAAAATAAGCGTAGCTATTAAAGAATTTTACATTTAACTGCTGAAAAGGGATGGTAAGATTCTCCAAAAATTGTCAATGAGGTTCAAACGATAGAAACAACTATTTTAGACGGACGCGCTTCGCCCATGAACTATTAGGAGTCAAACGGAATAAGAGTTACTGAATCATAAGAACAATGTCAGAAACTATGCAACGATCAGTGGCTGCGTAGCTAACGAACTACCGTGTCGAGTAATTATTACAAAACTTATTAAACCCGTGGTGCTAGTTAATTTTTTCCTAGAGGAAAATGTCTAAACATGTTGGTAAATCAACAAAAAAACGCATATAGTAGTCTCAAAACTCCCAAGAAATGAGGACTACATATGCGTTTATCAAAATATACTGAACATTATACAGATACTTTTATAACATTCAAGGAAATTATGAGAACTGTTTCTAACATATACCACAATTGTGTACCAGATAAGATTAAAAACCGAAGAAATACTGATCAACTGAAGCAACGCGATACAGTGATTATTGCTTGTGTTATATGGGGCATAATTAATGGCTATACTAGCCAAAGAGCCACGTATAGAGCGGTTTGTTCCGTCTTATTTCCTAATGGTGACTTTCCTAGTAGGAGTCGATTCACTCGCTTAAGTTCAAACTTAGCTTACACTATCAAGATTATTCGATACTTTTTCATCAAGAAGCTCACCAAAGGTGAACTAGTCGGAATTATAGATAGTTTTCCTAGTTTATTATGTAAACCAGTTAGAAATAGACAAGCAAAACTATTGAATCAAATAGCCAAAGTTGGCTATAACTCAACAAAAAAATCTTATTTTTATGGTCTTAAAATTCATATGATCGTTACTAAGACTGGCTTTCCGATTACTTACTAAATCACGAATCCAGGTGTCCATGACGTGAAAGTGTTAGAGACTTTATCGGAAGAAGCGAATCTTCCCAATATCCTAGGGGACAAAGGATATATTAGCCATAAAATCCATGAAAAACTTGCCCTTAAGGGCATTACTATATCCGTTCCGCCACGTAAAAACATGGATAAATCAGAAAAACTAGACCACAGCTTACTTGGAAAACAAAGAAAAACAGTTGAGACTGTTTTTTCTTCCTTAGAAAAATTAGGTTGTCAAAATTTCAACTCACGTTCTGTTAAAGGGCTAGAGAGTAGATTTGAAAGCATATTACTGGCTTACAGTATTCTATTAAGTCGAGCACAACGACGTTTTGAAGGAACTTTGAGATATTCTTTAGGATATTAAAATTAACTAGCACCACGGGTGATTTATAGTATACTATGTCAAAAGGAGGAGTTAGATGAACAATCAAATCACACTAGCGTATTTAGATTATGATGATCTAGATGCTTTACAAGTTGTAAGTGTTGTCAGTTTTTATGAATCGTTTATCGATGGCGCAGATCCACTTGATATGCAAGGATATTTACAGACACAATTGACAACTGAAATATTGGCAGTAGAATTGGCACAGTCAACCAGTAAATTTATTGGTATTAAGGATCATCAAATACTCATTGGTTATATGAAAGTCAATGATGAAAAAGATGCTATAGAGATTCAACGGCTCTATCTGCTCAAAGATTATCAAAACAAAGGGTTAGGGCAACGGTTACTCGATGAAGCGAATCGTTATGCTAAAACGAAACAAAAACGTTATTTACGTTTGACTGTTTATGAAAAAAATCATGCAGGTATTCGTTTTTATGAACGTCATGGATTTAAAAAAATCGGGATCAAACATTTTCCTTTAGGAAAACAAGATCGTATTTGTCCGATTTTAGAAAAAGAAATCTAAAAAAACGTCCTCACTTTTGATGCTGAGGACGTTTTTTTAGACTGGTAATGGAACCATAATTCGCTTTCCTTTTTGATAAATCGCTAATTCCGTCACACCTTTTGCTTTTAACAGAGCAAAAAGATCATCGAAATGGAAACGGAAATGTTCAAGGTAATGCCCATCTGATCCAACACTAAACAAGGTACCACCACGTGAAAGATATAAATCGATGACATATTCATATAACGCTAAATTGTCATACAAGTAAGCGCTCTTAGCATTTAATTCGAATGCCAATTTATTTTTGATTACTTGATCTAGAATCGGTAAAAACTGCGCTTCATATTGTTTAAATTCAGCAACGGATAGACCAAATACCCGAAAACCATAGTCAAAATGAGCAAAGACATCTGCTTCTATAACAACTAGTGCTTCTGAAAGTTGTGCAAAATACTGAGGAATCACAATAGCAGGATCCATATCTTTGACTTCGTCATCTAAATAATCAAATTGACCATTATGATGCACACTGAGTAATTTTAAATCGTAATCTTTATCGGCTAAATAGTCGATGATCCGATCCTTTTCAGAAGCGATGTAACCGATTTCGATGCCTTTTAAAACACGATTGCCAAAACGCTTATTTAAGCTATCGATTGTTTGACTGTACATTTCATAATCGGGGATATCATCGACTTTAGTAACAGGATTGGCTAAGTCAAAATGTTCAGTTGTCACGACGTAACCATCGTAGTTTGTTAAATAGTCCTCATTTCTTGGGAGTTTTGAGACTACTATATGCGTTTTTTTGTTGATTTACCAACATGTTTAGACATTTTCCTCTAGGAAAAAATTAACTAGCACCACGGGTAGTATTTTATATTCTTATATTAAAAAGAAAGATGCCGTTTGCATCTTTCTTTTTTTAGTTAAAAGGGAGAATTTATAAAATTAATGAAGTTTTAGTAATGAATCTATTGAAAAATTTTTTTCCATTAGTAATATTGTCTAATAATCAGAATATTCAGAAAAAGGAGGGGCAATATGTCGGAATTTTTTCAGTGGAAATTAGTTTGGGAATATTTTCCAAAGGTTTTAAATGCTTTGCCGGTTACGTTGATGATAGTAGCAGTGGCGTCGATTACAGGATTGCTTTTAGGGATTTTACTTGCATTTATTCGTGTCGAAAAAGTGCCATTTCTGAGTCAACTGGCGGCAGTCTTCGTTTCATTTATTCGAGGCACACCGATATTGGTTCAACTGTATGTTGTGTATTATGGTGTACCCGCCTTATTACAAATGATTCAAATCGATGTTTCCTCATGGAATAAAATTATTTTCATCTATATCACCTACGGATTAAATACTGCTGCCTTTCAGTCTGAAACTTTCCGGGCTGCGATTCTAAGTGTACCGGTCACACAGAAGGAAGCGAGTATTGCTTGCGGATTGACGAAAACACAAATGTATCGACAAGTGATTTTACCGCAAGTTGTCCGTGTCGCATTACCTGCATTTGGTACAACTACGATTGCACTGCTGCAAGACACATCGCTGGCTTTTACCATTGGGGTAGTGGATGTTGTCGGCAAAGCGCGAGCGATAGGCGCAGTGACCTTCCATACACTTGAAGGCTATGTCGGTGCGGCGATCTTGTTTATTACCTTAAGCTTCCTCTTAGAACGTGTTTTCACCGGTCTGGAACGTCGGATGAGTTTTTCGAAAACAAAACAACAAACAGCAAAAGTACCACTGATATCATGGACCAAAAAACAGCAAAAAATCAAAACAACATAGGAAAATTTTGGGTAGAGGGAAAGGGAGGAATTCAAATGAAAAAAACGATTTTAGGTGCAATTACATTGGTGACACTTTTGGTTTTAGGGGCTTGCGGAAGCAGTTCTGCCGACACTGCAAGCAGTGGAGCAAGTGATGCAACAGAAATCAAGGTGGGTACTGGGAATGAAGCATTGCCATATGCTTATTTAGACGAAAATGGTGAATATGATGGCTATGATGTCGCCGTCGTTAAAGCAATCGACGAAAAATTACTTGATTATACCTTTACCTTTGAAGGAGCGGATTTCCCAACGACGTTATCAAATTTAGAAAGCAATAAAGTCCAGATGGCTGCCTATGAATATGAAGTCAATGATGAACGGAAAGAAAAATTCGTCTATGGGGATGTTGGGTATGTGGTCTGGGATACGTATATTGTCTCTGATCCAGATGCCGGTACGGTCTACGATAGCTTCGAAGATTTAGCAGGAAAAAAAGTCTATGTGACGACTGCTACTAACCAAGCAGCAATGGCTGAGGCTTATCTGGCAGAAAATCCCGATGCTTTTGAATTGGTTTATGGGGAATACAACAACGAGCAAATCGTACAAGCAGTCACTTCAGGTGCGGTCGATGCAACGTTAGCACCAGAATATCAAGTCGATAATTGGAACAATTCATTTAGTGAAAATCTAGAGATCGGCAGCGAACCAGTCCACAACTCAGATGCCTACTTATTGTTCAACAAAGAAGCTGACCAAGACTTTATTGATGCGGTCAATACAGCATTAGAGGAATTGAAAGCAGATGGAACGATCAAAGAATTATCAGAAAAATATCTAGATGGGGATTACGTCCCAGAATAGGGAGGAATGGCGATGAGTTTTCAATTGTCTATTATGATCGAAGCGCTGAAAACAGCAAGTCATTATATTGGTACGACGCTTTTTATGGCGTTGACCGCACTAGTCATTGGCGCGGTGGTTGGGTTGATCATCGCCTTGATTCGTCTGTATAGGATCAAGATCCTCGCACCAGTGCTGCAAGTGATTGTCACGGTCTTAAAAGGGGTCCCAGTGGTTTTAGTGATTTTAGCGTTATATCTTATTTCTGCTAAACAGTTTGATATTTGGGCGGAGTCGATGCATTGGACTTTGCGATTTAAAGATTTCAACATGGTTTGGATAGCGATCGCCGCCTTGAGTTTAATGTCTGCTATCAATAGCAGCGAGATTTTCAGGGGCGCATTTGCGGCAGTCAAAAAAGGGCAGTTCGATGCAGCCAAATCGATCGGCATGACGAACTTACAAGTCATCCGTCGTGTGCTGCTCCCGCAAGCCTGGCCGATTTCATTGCCCATGTTCAGTAATTTGCTGATCTCGTTGGTTAAAGCGTCGGCCTTAGCTTCCATGGTCAGTGTTGTCGATGTTTTTGCGGCAGCTAAAATCACGGCCCAGCAAAATTATCGGTTTTTAGAAGCGTATGTGGCTGTTGCGATCATTTATTGGCTGATTAGTTTGGTCATCGAAAAAGGGGCACAATTACTGGAAAATCGGCTGTTGCGCAAACTAAGGAGGGCCGCATTATGATGAAAGTAACGGATATCCATAAGCGATTCGGCAAACAAGAAGTGTTAAAAGGGATTGATCTTGATGTCGCTAAAGGCGAAGTAGTCGTCTTATTGGGGCCTTCCGGTTCGGGAAAAACGACCTTCTTGCGTTGTCTCAATTTTTTGGAACGAGCAGATCAAGGTGTGATTCAATTGGGAGAAACCACCACCACATTGCACAAAGCAAGTAAAAAAGAAATATTGACCCATCAACGGCAAACAGCGATGGTTTTCCAAAATTATGCCTTGTTTCAAAATAAAACAGCCAAAGAAAATATCATGATGCCATTGATCGTGACCAAAAAACAAAGCAAAGAAGCTGCCCTGCGAACAGCAGAGGCTTTGTTGGATCAAGTCGGTTTGTCTGAACGACAAGATTTTTATCCTAGCCAACTGTCAGGTGGACAACAACAGCGTATCGGGATCGCCCGTGCGTTGGCGTTGAATCCTAAGGTCATCTTGTTTGATGAACCTACCTCGGCATTGGACCCGGAACTAGTGGGACAGACATTGGCGCTGCTCAGAGAAATTGCGGAAGCCGGTGCGACCATGGTATTGGTGACCCATGAAATGAAATTCGCGTATGAAGTAGCAGACAAAGTCGTTTTCATGGAGAATGGACATATTGTTGAACAAGGCACACCGCAACAAGTATTCGAGGAAACCAAAGAAGAACGAACCAAAGCCTTTTTAGCCCGCTTTACCACACAGCTGGCCGGCTAACAACTATGCAGGGAGGAAATAGAATGGCCTATCAATTCGCACAACGTATCATGACATTAGAAGCATCTCCATTAAGAGAGAATGCAAAAAAAAATATGGAGTCTGCAGCAGCTATTTCCTTTGCTTACGGATTTCCACCGACAGAAGCATTTCCAATGGCTACATTGAAAGAGATCTCGCAAAAATTATATAACGAAGCGGACCCAGAGTCTTTCTTGCAGTATGGGGCATCAGAGGGGTATCCGCGCTTACGGACCTTGATCAAAGAACGTTTGCGTCAATTGTCAAATATCGATAACGAAGAGGAGGTGCTGGTGGTTTCGGGCTCGACCCAAGCCATGGATTTGGCGGTAAAAGTCTTTTGTAATGAAGGCGATGTGGTGTTATGCGAGGAGCAAACATTTTCCGGTGCGGTGAATGCTATCAAAGGATATGGGGCGATACCAGTGCCGGTACCGATGGATCTTGCAGCAGAATCAATGGATCTTGACGCTTTAGAAACAATCCTCAAAACAGACGCAAGAGTGAAAATGTTGTATCTGATCCCCACTTTCCAAAACCCTTTAGGCACATCAATGCCATTGGAAAAACGTAAAGCCATTTATGCATTGGCATGTCAATATGATGTGCTGATTTTTGAAGACGATCCTTACGGTGAGTTGTTGTATGAAGGTACACCGATCCCTAAGATGAAAACATTAGATACCGAAGGACGAATCATTTATGCGGGATCTTTTTCAAAAATTTTGGCACCCAGCAGCCGGATTGGTTTTATGATGGCTGCTGGTCCTGCAATGGAAAAATTGATTTTGGCCAAGCAATCCGCCGATTCCCACACCAATTTTTATTGGCAAGTGGTATTGGCCGAATATATGGATCATCATGATTTCGAAGGTCATGTGGCCCAATTGACCTTGTTGTATCAAGAGAAATATGCCCGCATGCTGCAAGCATTACAGGCACTGCCAACGGATAAGCTTACCTTTATCAAACCAACAGGCGGCTATTTTATCACCTGTTTCCTATCGACTGAGATGGACGCAGAGCGGTTCTATGATTACCTTGATGAGGCGAAAGTTGCGGTCATTCCAGGCAATATCATGAGTGTTGCGGGAAAAGGCTATGAGCATTCATTTCGGCTGAATTTTACGAAGCCGACATTGGCACAGATCGATCAAGGGATCGCTTTATTAGGTGATGCGTTGGAATACGCTATGCCGCCAGCATATGAAGGGGTCATTTAGGAGGTGTTGCCAATGAAATTGATTTATTACGGGGTAAGTGAAGAGGAAATTGCTTATATCGAACGGTGGCAATTTATCCACAAAACACCAGTGACGATCGTAATGGAGGGCTTGTCTTGGGAGAATATCCATTTGGCAGCAGGGCACGACGGCATCTGTTTGTATCCTAGTCTGGCTATGTAGCAAGATGAGTCCCTGTACCAACGCTTGCATATTTTAGGGATGAAGCAGTTATCGATCAAATCAACGGGGGTCGACGGTGTTCGTTTTGACTGGGCGCAAAAGCATCAGTTGACGGTCACCAATGTCCCTTCTTATAGCCCAACATCGGTGGGCCATTACACTGTGATGTCGATCTTGATGGCTTTACGCAATATTCCAGCAATGATCAAAGGAAAACTTGATCGACGGTCTGTGATTGGTCGGGAGCTACAAGACGTAACAGTCGGTTTGTTAGGCACTGGTCGAATCGGTGCTCTAGTCGCAGAAGCGATTTATCATATGGGGGGACATGTGATTGCCACTAGTAGGAGTGAAAATCCTCGGTTGAAGGGGATTGTCGAATATGTGTCCTTTGAGACCTTGATTGCTGCATCGGACGTCTTGTCGATCCATATCCCGCTGACAAAAGCATCAGAAGGGCTATTTTCGGCCTCTGTTTTTGCACAGATGAAGCCTGGCAGTTGTCTGGTCAATACGGCACGTGGGGGAATCGTTGATACGGATGCGTTGATTGCCGCACTCGCGCAAGGGCGTTTGTCTGGTGCTGTATTAGACGCTATCGCCAATGAAGAACGGTATTTTTCAGTTGGGTGGGATCAAAATCCTTATTATCAACAGCTGAATCAACTGCCAAATGTGCTTTTGACCCCGCATATTGCGTATTATACCCAATTGGCTGTACAAGAAATTGCAGAAACAGCTTTGAACAATGCAAGAGATATTTTGCTAGAAGGACAATCTGCCAATACGATCGCGCTTTGAGCGATAGAAAAGAAAGGGTGGGAGTATGCTGCAAGCAGAAATCAAAGGATTGAAGAAGTCTTTCGATAAACAAGTCATCTTAAAAAATGTTGGCTTACAAATTGAACGTGGGGAAGTTGTATGCATCATTGGTCCTAGCGGCTCTGGAAAAACGACCTTTTTGCGTTGCTTGAATTTGTTGGAGCAGCCTGATGCGGGGAGTTATTCTATCGGTGACTTCCAGTATGATCTCGCACATATTGGCAAAACCCAACGATTGGAGATCGCCCGCAAAACAGCGATGGTCTTTCAATCCTATGAGCTGTTCAGACACATGAATGTGTTGCAAAATGTGGCGGAAGGACTACGCACACCACGGCGTTTCCCAAAAAAACTGGCAGAAAAAGCAGCGTTATCTGCCTTAGAAAAAGTGGGTTTGGCAGATAAAGCTATGATGTATCCTAGTCAACTGTCTGGCGGACAGCAACAACGTGTAGGTATCGCCAGAGCGATGGCTTTGACGCCAGAGTTATTACTGTTTGATGAACCCACTTCAGCGCTCGATCCAGAACTTGTCGGTGATGTCCTAAATGTCATGAAGCAACTGGCTGATAGTGGGCAAACGATGATCATCGTGACGCATGAAATGCAATTTGCACAAGAAGTCGCGGATAAAGTGATATTCATGGCGGATGGTGTGGTGGTAGAAGCGGGAACACCAGAAGAAATTTTTGAGGATCCGCAAGAAGAATGTACACAGCAATTTTTGACACAAGTACGTTTTCAATTAGCTGTATAGAAGCGAGGCACAATATGGAAAATGTGAACAGCTCTAGTCGGCTTTGGTCGAAAGATTTTTACTTAGTGATGGTGGTCACGGTACTAGCAATGACAGCCATCACGACCCAAATGGGGACTATGCCGTTATATGTTGCTTCTTTAGGTGGTTCTAAAGCAGTATCCGGCGCCATTGTAGGTGTCTTGGGGCTATCTGCTTTGTTTTGCCGTTTGCCAATCGGTGTGGCATTGGATCGATATGGACGCAAAGTCTTGCTTTGTATGGGATTAGCCATTCTGTTGATTGATTTTAGTTTATTGAATCTGCTGCAGGGGCTATTGATGCTTTTTTGTCTGCGCATCTTGCAAGGGGTGGGCAATAGTTTGCAAGCGACAGCAGCAGCGACGATGGCAGTTGATACGATTCCTGAAGGCAAATTAGCAGTCGGATTGGGGTATTTCAGTATCGCCCAGGCTGTGCCGAGTGCCATCGGCCCGTTGATAGGACTTGCTGTTGTAGAAAATTATGGATTTCCTGTACTTTTTCGGATGGCTGTCTTGTTGAGCGGAACAGCTTTTTTGTTGAGTTTCTTTTTGAAAGAACAGCCCTTTTCACGGAGGAATACGCACTCTGGCGAAGCGAAATCATCGTTACGAGAACTGCTTCGCATCAAAGCGGTTGTGTTTCCTAGCGGTATCCTTTTTTTGATATGCTTTGCCAATTCTGGCGTGGTGGCGTTTATTGCACAATATGCCCTTGAACGTGAGATTATCGGCGCAGGCTATTATTTTACGGTCATGTCGATCATGACGGTCACAACACGGGTCGTATTTCCACGTTTGCTCGCCAAAATCCAAACGGCTACATTGATTTATGGCAGTTTATTATTGATTTTGGTTTCTTTTTGTCTGTTGCCATTTACGACACAGCTCAGTAGCTTGCTTCTGGCCGCGAGTTGTTATGGTGTCGGTTATGCCGGCTTATTGCCTGTGATGAATACGATTGTATTAGAATCGGTGTCTGAGGCGCAGCGAGGGCAAGGGACAGCGGTATTTTCAGCAGCCTTAGATGTAGCTTATGGAGGTGGGGCTTTTTTGTGGGGAATCATCGCCAGTCTTTTTGGCTTTGACATGATGTTTTTTGGGTGTGGTCTGTTTGCTTGTGGGGCGATGATTGTTTATCGCTATTTCCAATTATCTCAGCGTTGATGTTAGGAAATTTAACATAGGATGTAATCTGCAACTTGCGCTTCTGTTGTTTTCTCGATAAACTGAGAAAATAATGAGAACGGGGGATGATTATGGATAACTTAGACCGCAAGATACTGAACATCATGCAGCAAAATGCCCGAGTCACTGTCAAACAGATCGCAGAGCAATGCTTTATTTCATCGCCATCTGTTTCTGTGCGGGTACAAAACCTTGAAACCCTTGGGTATATCCGTTCTTATCAGGCACTGATCGACTACCAAAAACTTGGTTATCTGATCAAAGCGTATGTCCATTGCGCAGTGAATGCCAAAGATAAAGAAGCCTTCTATGCCTATATCGCAGACATCCCAAATGTGATCGAGTGTGACTGTATCACTGGAGATTATTCTATGCTCTTGAAGGTTTATTTTAGTGATACGGTCGTCTTGGATCGGTTTATCACAGATTTGCAATTTTATGGGGATACCAAAACCCACATTGTATTTTCAACGAATGTCGGACCACGAGGGTTGCAAGTGCCAGTCGATGACCAGTGACCCCTGTATATAAAAAAAGCGTGCCTGTCTATGTGAGATAAGCGCGCTTTTTGGGTTTTCAGAATTGATATCCTCGAGAGGGAACTGGCGTCGAGAAAACGATTTGGGTGTTGGTTCGACCGAATTTTTGCAAGTCATTGATAAAGCTGTCCAATGATTTGGTAGAAGGGAAAACGACTTTGATTAACATTGAATAAGGGCCGGTGACACAATCACATTCCAACACATTGGGGATCGCCTGTATGAAAGGATAGAAACTTGCTTTTTGCTGTGGTTCGATCGACAGGTGGATAAATGCTTTGATCGGCAAGCCGGCTTGTTCATAGTCAATCGTCGCTTGATAATACAACAATTGCTCGGTTTCTTCTAAATGTTTTATTCGTTGGGAAACAGCAGGTGCAGTGATGAATAACGCTTCACTTAACTTTTTGATCGATAACCGACCATTTTGCTGCAACAGATTCAACAACTTTTTATCTAGTTCATCCAAATACTTTCCTCTTTTCTGTTTTTGTACTGTTTCTCTTTGTTTTTCAAAGTGAAAGGAATCAATTTCAAGGATTAACAAAGAGATGGCTGAAAAGGCTCGTGTCTTTTTCTCTTATGTGATATTTTATCACATATAATACAAAAAGGGGCGTTTAAATCATGATGAGGATCGAATCAGATACAATTGGCAGTCTACCTATATACGAGGGGGCTTATTATGGTATTCATAGTTATCGCGCAAAAGAAAATTTTGCTTTCACTGATCAAAAAGTTGATCTGACGATGATCAAACAAGTAGCACGTATCAAAGCCGCAGCTGCGCTAGCCAATCAACAATCTGGCACGCTATCCAAAGAAAAAGCACAAATCATTGTGACTGCTGCGGAAGAAATCATCATGGGCAAGTGGGATGAAGAATTTATTGTTGATACATTTCAGGGGGGAGCAGGAACATCCACCAACATGAATGTGAATGAAGTGATCGCCAATCGCGGGTTAGAATTGATGGGGCATAAGAAAGGGGAATATCAATATCTTCATCCTTTAGACGATGTCAATCAAAGCCAATCCACCAATGATGTCTATCCTAGTGCTGGGAAACTGGCTTTGCTTGTATATATTGAACAATTGGATGAAGCGCTGGTACAGTTGATTGACAGATGGCATATGAAAGCGAAAGAAGTTCAGCACGTGGCAAAAATGGGGCGAACCCAACTGCAAGAGGCGGTGCCAATGACAGTAGGGGAAAGTTTCGCTGCATATGCCCACAGTTTGACGCGTTGCCGTGAACGGCTGCACCACTTATCGGCAGAACTATTGACCTTAAATATGGGTGGGACAGCCATTGGGACAGGTCTTAATGCGTCCTATCGCTATCAAGAATATCTCTATCAAGAATTGAACCGACGTTTTCCAAGACCCTTACGGCCAGCGAATGACCTGATTGATAGTACACAGCATACCGACAGTTTCGCCTCGATTTCAGGTGGATTAAAAACGATTGCCATCACATTGAACAAAAGCGCCAATGATCTGCGTCTCTTAGCCAGCGGTCCGCGAACTGGTTTTCATGAACTCAACTTGCCAGCAAGACAAGCAGGCTCATCGATCATGCCGGGCAAAGTCAATCCAGTCATTCCAGAAGTTATCAGTCAAATTGCATTTCAAGTGATTGGAAATGACGGTGCCATCACCTTTGCGGCAGCTTCCGGAGAATTGGAATTGAATGTTTTTGAGCCGGTGATGTTCCATAATTTATTTGAATCATGTCAACTGTTGACCAAAGCGTGTCAAATTTTTGCCGATAAATGTGTGGCAGGTATTACCGTCAATGAAACAGCTTGTTTGAAAGCTGTAAATAACAGTACAGGGACTATTACAGCCCTTTCACCGCAAATTGGTTATGAAAAAGCCACTGCTTTTGTCAAAGAAGCATTGGAAAAAAATTGTTCTATCGAGGAGCTATTAAAGCAAGAAGAATTCTTGCGGACAGAAACTTATCAGTAAGGAAAAACTGAAATATCCATATACCTAAAAGCCTAAAAGCATAAAAAAATAAAAAACTTATCTGTAGTAGGGATTTGTGTCTGGTAAAAGACACTCAATCTCGCTGAGGATAAGTTTTTTAGATTTTTGTCAATGAGTCAAACAAAAGTATGGTAATCCATCTTAAAATTTATATAGACAGAATGATATTCAGTTTAACTCAGGAGAGTGTAAAATATTTTGTGTAAATAGAAAAAAGGAAGTCCCTTCTGTAGAATAGAGTTACCACAACACATTCACA
>NZ_JBLGTY010000035.1:0-18376 GCF_047470845.1 Candidatus Enterococcus avicola
TTTGGACTTAACTGTTATAAAATATTTTTTTGATTTAGCTAATTTTCACTTGACTCTATATAGTTAGTCTTTCTTTTTGCTTTCGCTCGACAACTTGTTCGAACAAGTTATATTTTAGCAGAATTCTTGTTGAATGCAACCGATTTCTTTTTGAAAGTGTTCTCTGAAAATAACCTGCTTTTTCATTCGTTATTTCTGAAAAGTTAAGCTGATCTCAAGGAACCTTGCAGGATAATGAGGGAATGTTTCTGACTCTTGGCTTTTGTTCGAATAGAAAAAAGTTATTTTTAGCATTCGTTTTTGCAAACAGTGTTTGTTCCTGAAGGCTTTATCCCCCAAACAAGGCAACAGGTTTGTAAACTTGCTAACTTTACAGTACACTCTAAGTAACAAAATGTTTGATTTCGAACACGCGTTATTTTTAGTGATCGACATTCCCTGTACTCGTTCCTTAAAACGAAAGGAGATCCTCCCAATGGATGTATTAGAAACTTACTTAACCAGCATTGAAGATCCAGTAAAGCAAGAAAAACTGCGTGCCTTATTTGCCGCTATTACCAAGAAATTTCCTGACCTCGTTCCAGTCATCAAGTGGAATCAGCCGATGTTCACCGCCCATGAGACCTTTATTATCGGTTTCAGCGTTTCAAAACCGCATTTTTCTGTCTCCCCTGAAACCAAGTGTCTTGAACAGTTTGCCGATGCCATTGAAAACGCCGGTTACAGCCATACGGATAACATTTTTCGCATCAAGTGGACTGAGCCGATCGATCAAGCATTGATTGAGGACATGATCGCTTTCAACCTGAAAGACAAAGCGGAGATGACCCGTTTTTGGCGCTGAGCCAATTGAGACTTTGTAAAAGAAGAGCAACCAAAAAACCGCAGAAGCCTGTTCGCTTCTGCGGTTTTTCTGTCTATTATAAGCCTAATTCTGGCGCCGGATCAAAGAATCCTGACCATAAGCTTGTTGACATCCCTAAATGCAGATGGACGCCAGTTGAATTCCCAGTCGTTCCCATACCGCCAACATATTGTCTAGCTGAGACGCTTTGTCCGACCGAGACAGCTGGCAGCGTACTAAAGTGCATGTAGTAGCTGTAAACGCCATTGGCATGTTTGATGATCACATAGTTACCAGTTGATGGGCCATAGCCCGCTTCGACAACTTCTCCTGCTTGAATCGCATAGATCGGCGTTCCTGTTCCCCCAGTAAAGTCGATGCCATTATGTTGATTTCCTGATGCCCCTGTTGGATCTGTTCGATACCCAAAACGACTCGAAATATGAACCGAATCGACTGGCATTTGCCATCCACCTGTGCTTGTTTGTTCTTTTGGCTCAGCTGCTTGCTGCACGGGTGCAGGCGTAGTTGCAGTTTTTTCTGACGACACCGATGTTTCTGACGACACTGCGGCTTCCGTCTTCGGCTGCGCTGCTGCCACTGCTGCTTGTTGAACGGCAGGACTTTCGGCGGTTTCAGCTGACTTGGCTTCTGCTGCTTGCTGGCGTTTTGCTGCTTCTTCTGCTTCTTTGCGCGCTTTTGCTTCTTGTGCTTCTTGCTCAGCCAGTTGCTTCAACGCTGCTTCTTTTTGCCGTTGTGCTTCTGCTTTGTCCGCTTCCAATTGGTCTTTTTTCTCTTCTTCGGTGTTCAACGCCAAGGCAAGGTCGGCTAGTGCAACTTCTTGATTCAATTTGACATCAGCTAATTCCGCTTGTTTTCCTTGCAATGCGCTTGACTGCTCTTCGATCGCAACCAATTGTTCCTGCAACTCTTTTTCCAATTTCTGGCTCGTTGCGATATCTTCTTGCTGTTGTTCGACAATGCTATTGCTGGCATTCATGATCGTTACTGAAGCGATCGCCCGTTGAATAGCTTCTCCGATGGACTCCGCATCAACGATTTTTTGGAACAAACGATTGGAAGGTTCCGACGTTTGAATGTCACGCGCTTGATTCGCCAGTACTTCTGTGCGCTTGATAATTTTCTCTTCAAGGACTTGGATCTCTTGTGCCAAGGCATTGACTTCTTCTTCCGTCGTCGTTTTCTTTTGTAGGATTGCTTGGATTTCTCCTTCAATCGATTGAATCTCTGCCTCTGTAGAACGTTTCAGCGATTCTAATGAGGTGGATTCATTTTTTATGTCATTGATTTTTTCATTTTGCTGCTGGATCTTCTGATCAAAGCTGTCTGCGGATACCGTCACGACAGGCAGCGTCAGCAAAACAAGTGAACTTGCAACCAAAAGTGTCTTTTTCATTTTTTCTCCTTAACTAGATGTGTCTTATCGCTTTCTCTAGCATACCGAAAGATGTCACTCTTGGGGCTGTTTTCACACAAATAACATCTGGCTGCAAGAAATTGACATCTAGCTGAAACAAAGTTGTTAGAATATTTCAACGAAAAAGATTGCTTTTCTTCGCCATTTAACCTTCGTTACTTGTCAATTGGTTCATCTCCTGTCCGATTGCCTACGAAAAAACCGCGATTTGCAGTAATCAGCAGTGGTCCTATGCTATACTGAATAAAAAAACGGAGGTTCTCATGATACAACAAGTGACCCAATTTACTGATTCTGAGTTAGAAACTATCGCCCAGATTTGGCTGCAAAGCAATTTGGATGCTCATGACTTTATTTCAGCTACCCATTGGCAAGATAACTATGACTTTGTGAAAAAAGCCTTTGCCGATGCCCTTATCTACATCTATTCGGTGGATGATCAGCCCGTTGGCTTCATCGGGATGTTGGATGATTATATCGCTGGTATTTTCGTTTTGAAAGACTATCGTGCCCACGGCATTGGCAAGCAGCTATTACAAAAAGTACAAGCAGAACACGAGAAGTTGACTCTGAATGTCTACCAAAAAAATACAGCTGCTATTGCGTTTTATCTCAAAAACGGCTTTACCCTCGTTTCTGAACAACTGGACTCTGATACCAATGAGATCGAAAACACCATGGAATGGCATCGTTGATGCTTCTCTTTTTCACCTGCCTTTTCTCCTTTTAATCAATCGTACGACCATAACCGCTGATGAACAGATTTCCAGTTAATCAAAGCTGTAAAACCAGTGATCGGCTTACCCGTTGAATCAATGGACACATTAAACACAAAAAGCATTGCCTTCCATTTGCTGAATCGGCAATGCTTTCTTTATTTACTAGCGGTATTTCAACGAAGGATTCCCCCATTGGTGGCAATGACTTCGCGATACCAATCAAAGGATTTTTTTCGATACCGTTTAAGTGAACCAGTTCCATCATCGTTTCGGTCTACATAAATGAACCCATAACGCTTTTTCATCTCTGCGGTCGAAGCACTTACTAAATCAATACACCCCCACATGGTATAACCCAATACATTGACACCATCATCGATGGCTTTAGCAACGGCTGATAGATGATCATTTAAATAATTGATGCGATAATCATCAACAACGGTTAATTCTCCGTCAATTTCAATTAACTGATCAACAGCACCTAAACCATTTTCAACGATAAAAAGTGGCAACTGATAGAGATGCGAAAAACGGTTCAAGAGAATACGTAATCCGTCTGGATCAATCTCCCATCCCCACTCCGTTTCATCAAGGTAGGGATTTTTTAGAACGTTTGTCATATTTCCTTTTCCCTGTTGGTACTTTTCAGGCGTAGCAGAAACACATCGGGACATATAATAACTAAACGATATAAAATCAACGGTATTTTTCAATAATTCGAGATCGTCAGGTTCCATCTCGATAGTTGCATTATACCTCTGCCATTCTCTTTTGATCCAATCAGGATAATATCCACGAGCTTGAACATCCATAAAATAGTTTAAGTTTTTATCCGCCTCCAAAACAGCCAAGGTGTCTTTCGGGTTTGAAGTCATCGGATAATTATAGATCCCTAACACCATATTCCCTACCTGCATCTGTGGATCAATTTCATGGGCGGTTTTGACTGCTTGGGCACTGGCAACAAGCTCGTGATGTGCTATTTGAAAGAGATCTTGCTTAGATAAGCAATCTTTTTTTGTCATCACTCCTGCTCCCATTAAGGGAAAATTCCAAAGCGCATTGATTTCATTGAAAGTTAACCAATATTTCACTTTCCCTTGGTAACGAGTAAACACAGTCCGACAAAAACGATTAAAGTAGTTTACCAATGCCCGATTACGCCAACCATCGTAACTTTTTGTAAGGAAATAAGGTGTTTCATAATGAGAAAGTGTAATTAGCGGTTCGATCCCATGAGATAAGCAGCAATCGATCACCTCTTCATAGAACTGCAATCCAGCTTCATTTGGTTTTTCTTCATTGCCATTAGGGAAAATTCGTGTCCAAGCAATCGAGAATCGTAAGACTTGAAAGCCCATCTCAGCGAACATTTGAATATCTTCTCGATAACGATTATAAAAATCGATGCCTTCTAGTTTTAAGTTTTGTAGATTTAGTTCAGGATCTAGTGGCTTTGTGACTCCATTTGATAAAAAATCTTGAATGGAAAGTCCTTTGCCATCCTCGTTGAAGGCACCTTCTGCTTGATTGGCGGCAATCGCACCACCCCATAAAAAAGTTTCTGGAAATTTTGCCATGTTTGTCCCCTCTTTATTCAAAAATCGATACTAAAACATCACCCTGCTTGATGGTTTCATCCTCAGAATGGACAATAACGTCTGTAAAATCTGCTGTGTTTGTCACTACGATCGGTGTCACTGTTGAATATCCTTGACTAGTAATATATTCTGGATCAAAAGTCACTAGCAAATCGCCTTTTTTAAAGGTATCTCCTACTTTGATTACTGCAGTATAACCTTTGCCATCAAGTTCGACCGTATCGATCCCAATGTGGATCAACAGCTCAACTCCTTGCTTATTTCTGATCCCAATTGCGTGATTGGTGGGAAAAATCGTCACTACTTCACCATCAAATGGGGCAACTACTTGACCGTTTTTAGGTTGAATAGCCACTGTTCTCCCCATAATCTCATTGGCAAATACACTATCAGGAATTTCATGAGTCGCCAACCGATCCCCTGCCAAAGGACTGCTGATCTCTAAAGGTGTCCGTAATGGTCGAAGTGGTTCAGCAACCTGATTCGGATTTAACGTTTGACTTTGTGAAGACACTACTGCTTTTTTCTTTCCTTCTGCATTCACAAAAAACAAAGTAAGTGCAAAGGACATTGCGAATGCAATAACAATACAAATCACTGCGTTAACGATATTTGACAGATCATCCGTTAAATAGACTGGCAACGCCAAAACACCTGCAGTTGCTGATGCATAAGTTCGCATGTTGGTCAAACCTGCCCATAAACCAGCTACTCCTCCAGAGGCTACCACGACCCATAAAGGCGTTTTTAGTTTCATCGTCACCCCATACAAAGCAGGTTCGGTGATTCCAAATAGCGCTGTAGTACTAGCCGAAAAAGCCGTTTGCTTCATCACTTTATCTTTGGTTTTTAATGCTACTGCCAGTGAAGCACCCGACTGAGCAATATTTGATGCCAACATTCCCGGTCCTAATAACGTTCCATAGCCCAATGTGGCATATTGTGCTAGTTGAACAGGCATAAAACTGTAATGCATCCCTGTCATGACGAAAAATGGGGTGAACGCCCCCATCAGGACTGGTAAAACCCAGCGTGCTTGTTCATTGAAGAATTCAAAGACTACTAATAACACATCACCAACTAATGCTCCTAGTGGACCGATAATGATCCAAGCTAACGGAGCCGTAACCAAGAAAACCAATAATGGGACCAGAAAAATCTTCACAGGATTAGGCGATATTTTTTTTGCTAAACGTTCAATGTGCGCCATTGCCCATACAATCAAAATTGGCGGTACAACTGCCGAACCATAGGATACAGCTCTGACAGAAAGACCTGCAAATGAAATAGGTTCACCAGCTGCAACCATAGCAGTAAAAGCTGGGTGAATCAGCATTGCGCCTAAAACCGCTGCATAAAATGGATTCGCTTTAAAGTATTGTGCACTTGTTACGGCTAACATTACTGGAAGAAAATAAAATGCTGAATCGGCTAGTAAACTTAAAAGCTGATACGTTTGAGCTTCTGCGTTTAATACCTCAAAGAAAACAAGTAAAGCTAAAACAGCTTTTAACATTCCTGCCCCACAGATTGCTGGAATAATCGGTTGGAAAATTGAGGTGATCGCTCCTAAAACTCGATTGATATCTTTTTCTTCTTTCGGTGATGTTGGTTCTGAAGAATCACTTCCAAAGTTCCCCATTTTGTTGATTTCTTCCGTAACATTTGCTACATCTGTTCCAATAATAACCTGATATTGTCCGCCTTTTAATGCTGTTCCTTGAACACCTGGTGTTGCTTTAAGATGATCTTCTTTGACTTTTGAATTATCTTTTAATACGAATCGTAACCGTGTCATGCAATTCGTTACAGACTCAATATTTGACGTTCCTCCAATATTTTCAACGATATTCTGTGCAAGCTCTTGATACTTAGTCATTTTTTTCCTCCTTATAAATAAAACAGACCAAATAAAAACTAAGCCCACATTTGGCTCAATCTTTATTTGGTCTTGCCCATTCGGTAACAAAACATTTAATCTAGTTCTCTTGTGGTCACTCGATTAATATGAATGACAAAATATAACAATTCTGAATCTGTAATTTTCACTTTATATTGACCAGCAATATGTTTCTTGATTTTCAAGCCAGTTTGGTAAGCTTTCGGATATAATTGCTTCACATGTTGCAATAAATCAGCTTCATCTTTTACTTCTTTACTTTCCGAAAAAATTCGGCTTACAAAATAGCGTATATGGGTCAAGAATCGATCATAGTTCATGGACGTCTCATCCAACTTCATCCCATAATCATACTCCACGATCTGAACAATTTCTGCAATTACTTTTGTCGTAAAAATCGTTTCATTTTTAAAGCGTGAACTTGAGCTAGCGTTTACAAAATGCAGAGCTATAAAGCCAGCTTCATCTTCAATAAAACGAATCTTCTCTGATCGTTCAATAAACTGCAACGATCGCTTTGCTGCTGCAAATTCTCGTGGGTAATATTTTTTGATTTCCCACATTAAGTCATTGGTGATCGCTTCTCCTTTAAGATTACGCTCAATTGCGTAATTAATGTGATCACCAAGAAATAGATAGATGCTGGAATCAAATGTTCGCGCAAGATCCTTTTCTGCTTCTTCAATAATTTTGGCAGTCAGAATCACATGCCGTTCATCCATTCCTGCCATCAGCGACCCAAATTTGTTTTGGGTAAATTCTGCATCTAAGACATATTTTTTATCAATTTTCGTTTGATCAATCACCCCACTGCCTTTTACACCGAAACCAACACCGTTGCCAATCACTACACATTCTGTGCCATTATCCTCCACGAGGACGGCATTGTTATTGTAGATCGTGATTGGTTTCATCTTTTCTCCCCCCTTCAAACAGACAAAAAAACCGACAAAAATATACACTCCGAGCATAAATAAGCTAGTGTATATTTTGTCGGTGTCGCCTTTTCAGTAGCAATCCTAAGTCCGATTATAGCTTTGACCAATTTGGTTGTCAACAACTCTTTTGCCATATCTTTTCAAAAAAACCAAAGAAATGTTGGCGCTATCAGTATTCGTAAAAAAAATGCGCGTCCACTTTTTATCAGTGATAATCTGGTAAATAATCCCCATGGGCTTCGATCAAATCATCGACTAATTGGGTAATGTCTGCCAATGATAGTTCTGATGATAAATGAGGATCGAGGTAAGCTGCTTGATAAATCTTGTTTTTCTCAAGGGTCAACGCTGCTTCGACAGTCAATTCTTGCACATTGATGTTGGTTCGGTTCAATGCTGCAAGCTGCGTTGGTAAAGCGCCGACGTAGGTTGGTTGGATGCCGTTCTTATCCACCAAACATGGAACTTCCACACAGACATCCTCTGGTAAATTGGTGATCAAGCCTTTATTCAATACGTTTCCAGCAATAACGGTTGGATTGCCAGTCTTGATGGCATCCATGATATAAGAGGCGTATTCCCGACTTCTCTTATGGGTCAAATCGCCATTATCGACGATATCCTCCCGCATCGTTTCCCAATCGCGAATCTGATTTTCGCAACGGGTTAAATATTCATCCAACGGAATCCCCAGTTCGTCGATCAATTCTGGGTATTTTGATTTAATGAAATAAGGGTGATACTCGGCATTGTGCTCACTAGATTCTGTAATATAATAGCCAAAACGTTTCATCAATTCAAAGCGGACTGAATCACGGTGGGGATTTTCTTTCTCTTCAGCCAACTGACGGATCGTTGGATAGAAATCTTCCCCATCTTTGGTAATTTCCAATAAAAATGCCATATGATTGATCCCAGCAATTTTCCACTGGAAGTCAGCCAGATCATATTGTTCTTTGATCCCTAAATGCTCGAATAATTCTGGAACACATACTTGCACACTATGACAAAGCCCAACCGTTTTGATGGATGTTGCTTTCAATACCCCCATCGTCAGCATTGCCATCGGGTTCGTATAATTCAGCAACCATGCATTTGGACAAACTTCCTCCATTTCTCGAGCAAATTCCAACATGACTGGTAACGTACGCAACGTCCGAAATATTCCGCCAATGCCCATCGTGTCACCTATTGTTTGGCGTAAGCCATATTTCTTCGGTATCTCAAAGTCAATGACGGTGGAAGGTTTGTAGCCACCAACTTGAATGGCGTTTACTACAAAGTCGGCATCTCTTAGTGCTTCTTTGCGATCATGATAGACCTGTATTTCCGCTCGGTTTTGATTGGCATTTTTATTGATCGTCTTTAACATTGCCTCGGATTCACGAAGTCGTTTCTCATCGATGTCGTAAAGGGCGATGTGGGAATCTGCTAAGCTCGGGGTCAACATTGCATCTCCTAGAACATTTTTAGCGAAAATAGTGCTTCCTGCTCCGATAAAGGTGATTTTTGTCATTTTCTATTGCTCCATTCTTTTATAATTTACCGCCAGTAGTGGCAATTCCTTCAATAAATTTACGTTGAAAAATGATAAAGACAGCAACCATGGGCCAAATCGCTAGTAGCGAGCCTGCCATTTAGAGCCACTTTCTTGAAACAATTCATCCACTGTTTTTTTATGTATCCGCTTTCTTTTCACAAAACAAATATACTGTTTACTAATAAATTCGTCAATACTTTTTAACTAAAATAAAAAGGTAAACACATTAATTCGTTTACCTTGAACATTAATCTCTTTCTTTTTCACTTTCTCTGACGATCATCTTACTGGCCACCATGATTTTAACAGGTACTTGACGAATGCCTTTGATCCGCTCTTCTACCATCCGTAAAGCAATTTTTCCCAGTTCTTCCATATCGATGGCAACGGTACTTAAAGATGGGGTCAAAAATTCTGCAACTTCGATATTGTTGAAACTGACTACTGAGATATCTTCTGGTATCCGATACCCACGTTTTTGCAAGGAGCGATATGTACCAACTGCAATCGAATCATTGGCGACCATAATAGCTGAAGGAAGGCTCTCTTTGCATTGTTCAAGCAATTGCTCAGTGGCTTTGATACCGTCTAATGTGTTCCATCCTTCTAGGTAAACATTGATGTATTCTTCCAATCCTTTTTCTTTCATCCAATACACATAAGTGTTCATCCGCATATCATCTGGCGATTGATGTTTCTCACTGGATGCATCCAAACGTACCCGATATCCCCCAATAAAAGCGATATTTCGATGCCCTTTTTTATACAAACGCTCTAAGTGCTCGGTTGCTGCTATAGAGAAATCCGTATATACCGCATCCCATTCTGAAGACAAAGAAGGATCATCGATCACGACGATATGAGGATTGACTGCTGCGATCTTTGCTAAAAAAGTTGGCAAGACTTGACCAATGACAAGGACGCCCTGATACTCTTTCAGCTCCTCAATGGCAACGGGGCGTTCAGACATATAATACGTTTTTTTTATGCGAAACTTATTTTGTTCTGCTTGTGCTTGAATGCCACGACGAATCGCCCGAAAATAGGGATCTTCTAATTCAGCTTCTTCCGAAACAGTGGATACCACTGCAATATTCATTGCTTTTTTCACAGGTACTTTCTTCTTACTATAGTGAAAAAATTGCACGGCTTCATTGATCTTATTTTTTGTTTCTTGCGTGACAGATAACGTAGGATCTTCATTGAGCACCCTCGATACAGTTGCGATCGATACACCCGCTCGTTTTGCGACGTCTCTAATTCCTGCCATAATACTCTCCTTTTTTACTTTATACTATGATATAAACACAAAATGATCAGAATGAAAAGAAATTTTAGTTAACAACCAACCTACTTGTTTACCTACAGTTTCAAATAATTTATGGAGAAGCAATCAGTTCAACATCTTTTCGCAATTAACAAAAAATAGAAACGTGCAGCGACCAAAGAGCCGCTGCACGTTTTTCCTCCTTATTTCCTTTGACGACCGCTATTCTGCTGGATACTCCCGCAAGCGATACCCGACGCCGATTTCAGTGATCAAATATTCTGGCTGCAGCGTATTGGTTTCGATTTTTTTGCGAATGTTTGAGATATTGACTCGCAAGGTTTGTGCATCCGCTGCAAAAGGTCCCCAGACTTCGCTAGTCAGGGTATCGTAAGTGACGACTTTGCCTAAATTCTTGAACATTACTGCCATAATACGGTATTCGTTTTTGGTCAAATGGATCTCATTTTGATTCTTGTACAGGATTTTCTTCTCAAAATCGATCGTTAACTCCTTGTTTACGAGAATCGGGCTGCTGCTAAAGGCAGCTGATTCCTTGTGCCGCAATGCCGTGCGGATACGGGCAAATAATTCAGTGGTACTGAAGGGCTTTGTTACATAATCATCGGCACCGAGGTCTAACGCTTGCACTTTGTCTTGTTCATCTTTGCGGGCAGAGATCACGATGATCGGTGTGTTCATGCGCTTACGAATGATTTTCAACAGCTCCATGCCGTCAATGTCCGGTAAGCCCAGATCCAGCAAGATGAAGTCGATAGTTTCTTCCTGCAAGAGCATCAATGCCTCCATGCCAGTGCCGACTGATGTAAAGTTGTAATGCTCTCTTTGCAAGACGACCTCCATAAAATCAACAATATTCGAATCATCTTCAATCAATAAAAAATGTCGCTGCATGTTCTCCCTCCTTACTGCTTTAAATAAATACGAAAGATCGTACTCCCTGCTTTCGTTTCGATTGCTAATTTGCCTTCATGGGCATGGATGATGGTTTTGACGATACTCAGTCCGATACCTAATCCATTTTTTGAATCCACCGGCACTTCGGTGTCATTGGTCAAATTCGCTTGGATTTTTTGGTATTGTCCTAAGGGGATCTCCCCTTGGTTTTCGATTTCAATGACCACTTCTTGCTCTTGAGAAACTCGCAAGAAAATCGGTGTATCGGCGGTTCCATGGCGAACCCCATTTTCAATCAAATTAAACAAGGCTTGTTCGATCAAGATGGGATCGACTTGGACAAAAATCAGCTGATCAGGCATCTTCACGATGATTTTTTGTTGCGGATAGACTTTCTTTAGGTGTGTCAAAACCGCTTCGATAATTTCTTCGATTGGTTCTTCACTGCGCTTGACCGCCATATTGGTCAAGTTGATGCGGGTCACCGACAATAAGTTTTCAACCATGCGGATCAACCACTGGGATTCACTTTGGATGTCTCCTAGCAGCTTTTGTTTCGTTTCCTTTTTGATCACGCCTTCGGTTTCACTCAATGTTTCGGCAATGCCAGAAATTGTCGTCAAGGGGGTCCGCAAGTCATGGGAGACCGCACGCAGCAGATTGCTGCGGACTTTTTCCCGTTCGTTTTCTAATTGGATCTGTTCTTTCTCACTCGCTAATGAGACTTGTTCCAACACGGTCGCGATTTGGGTGATCACAAGGCGCAAGTAATTCAATTGACTATTGGCCAACTGATGTTCCTCGTTGCGTTCTACCCCAAGGGCGCCTAGTGGTTTGCCGTTTAAAACGATCGGCAAGTAGAACCCATTGGCACCAATCAGAGTATCTGTGCCGCGACCAGCTTCTTTTTGATTTTTCACGACCCAAAAAGCGACGGCTTTCTCATCCTTACCAGTCAGTTGAGACAGTGTTTCTCTTGAAGAATGCAGACTTCTCAAGTGGCCTTCTCTGTCATATAACGCCACTTCTCGCTGGAGTAAGCGTGCCAAATAGGTGGTCGTACTTTCATAGATTTCTTGCTCATTCCGCGTTTCCATGTATTGTTTGTTCAGTTCATACAATATCTCCATTTGATGCTCTTTTTCCTTGGCATTTTCTGCTTGGGTCTTCAATCGAACCATCAAGTTACTGACCATCAAGGCAACGATCAGCATGATCACTAATGTGATTGGATAGCCTGCTTTATAGACCATCAAGGAATACAAGGGTTCGACAAAGAACCAGTTATAAGAAAGGACACTAATAATTGATGCCATGGCACTCCATAGATAGCCACTCGTGTAACGGGCCACTAAGAGAACAAAAAAGATGTAAACCAGCATCAAGTTCTGCTCGCCGAAATGCAGGTACTGCATGCCTTCTGTCACTAAGGTAGCGAGCATGATCAACCCAAAGGTCAAGGTGAAATCTCGACCGCCGCCTTCAAATAATTGCGAAAACGTCAGCCGTGGTCGCTGCATTTTTTCTTTAAAAGGAATCAAATGGATCTCAATGTCATCAAGGCGGCGAATCAAGCGGTCTTCTAAATCCTCGACAAACAATTTTTGGAACCACTTTTGAGAAACCTGTTTCCCCATGATAATGTCACTGGCACCCGTCATTTTGGCATACTCTACGATGGTTTCAAAACTGTCATCCGCTTCAATGTTGATGACTTCTGCACCCAAACGCTCTGCCAACGGCACTTCGGTAGGTGTATCATCTAACGATCGAACTTGGATGACCGTCCATTCGGCACCGACTCCTTGGGCTAAGCGAGCGGTCCAACGAATGCATTTTTCTGCCATTTTCGGCAAGCGATCATCAATGATGGTCAAAAGCTTGCTTTGAACTCGTTTTCGACCGCCGTTCATTTGATTGATATGATTGGAAGCTTTTTGGATCGCTAATCCCCGCAGATGATCAAGTTTTTCTGGCGTAAAAAAATTTTTTAGCGCTCGTTTGGCATTTTCATCAGCATAGATTTTTCCTTGTTCCAATCGATCGATCAGTTCGTCTGGTTCAACATCCACTACCCGCAAACTGGCGTGTTGGAAAAAGGTGTCAGGCACCGTTTCTCTGACTTCCACTTCCGTGACCTTTTCCACGATATCATTCAGACTTTCGATATGCTGGACATTGATGGTCGTGTAGACGGTGATTCCTGCATTCAATAGTTCATCGACATCTTGGTAACGTTTTTTGTTTCGCGCACCAATGGGATTGGTATGTGCCAACTCATCGATCAAGACGATATCTGGTTTTAGTTGGATCAGTCGATCGATATCTGGCTCATAAAGGGTCAATTGCTTGTGCTGGTATTGCTTTAATGGTACTTGTGGTAACCCTTCAAGCAATCGATTGGTATCGGGACGTTTGTGGGGTTCGATATAGCCGATCACCACATTTTTGCCCATGAGCAAACACTCATGGGCTTCGGTTATCATCGTATAGGTTTTTCCGACACCGGCAGCAAAACCGAAAAACACCCGTAGTTTGCCACGTTTAGGGCCAAAGCCTGCTTGCAGCAGCATCTCTTCTGGGATCGTCTGCTGGTTGTTTTCACTCATAGATGCTTCCCCCTATTCCTCGGGTAATTGATCGAGCTGCTGATTCAAGGTCATGGTATTGACGTATTCTCTCGTAGAGAACAGATCAGCTACTTTATTCCTGTTTATTATATCATGAATTGTTTGTTCATCGATGCCTCTTGTGTCAGCGATCCGCGGCAGTTGAAAAAGTGCCGCTTCGACACTGATATCAGGATCGACGCCACTACCCGAAGCGGTCACGAGATCGATCGGCACACTGGTTTGGGTTGGGTTTTCTGCCAGTAACGCCGCTGTCCGCTCAGCTACAGTCTTTTTTTGGGTCGGATCATAGGGCGACAATTGTGAAACGGTTTGATCACGGCCTTGGAAGTAACCTGCTTGGTCAAAGGGTTGCGCAATTAGCTCAGACCCTTTGACCGCTCCATCTTCCACGATTTGACTGCCGTTGGCTTGATGAGCAAAAAAGACTTGTCCGACACCGGTGACCAACAATGTATAGAGACCGCCAAATAGCACGGTACTAACTAGTAAAAATTTGATACTGGCAAAGAGGGTGTTCTTCATCATGTTTTCCTCCTAAATGACTCCTTGACTCTGATGGATTTTTCTTATAGCAGAACAGCTGACAAAAGCAAATCTACTAGCTTGATGCAAATGAATGGTGCGATGATGCCGCCTAGGCCGTAGACGACAAGATTGTGCCGCAGCATTTGGCTGGCTGGTTTTTCTTGGTATTTGACCCCTTTTAACGCCAGAGGGATCAAGGCGATGATCACGACTGCATTGTAAATGACTGCGGACAAAATCGCCGTTAAGGGACTACCAAGATTCATGATATTCAGCGCCGCAAGTTCTGGATAAATCGCATAAAACAGGACAGGGATCACTGCGAAATATTTGGCGATATCATTCGCGATACTAAAGGTCGTCAAAGCCCCACGGGTCATCAGCAGCTGTTTACCAATTTGGACTACTTGCAGTAATTTGGTAGGGCTGGAATCAAGATCGATCATATTGCCCGCTTCTTTGGCTGCTTGCGTACCAGTGTTCATCGCCATTGCCACATCGGCTTGGGCGAGTGCGGGTGCATCGTTGGTTCCATCCCCCGTCATCGCCACCAAATGCCCTTTTTCCTGATATTCGCGAATCAGGTTCATTTTGTTTTCTGGTGTTGCTTCGGCTAAGAAATCATCGACGCCCGCTTCGGCGGCAATAGCAGCTGCCGTCAAAGGGTTGTCCCCAGTGATCATGATCGTTTTGATACCCATCTTGCGCATGTCGGCAAATTTTTCTTTAACCCCGTTTTTCACGATGTCTTTTAAATAAACGACCCCGAGTACTTGGCCATTTTTCACTACGACCAATGGAGTTCCACCAGCCTTAGCGACTTTTTCTACGATCTCGTCACATGCCGTGGGATAGGTCTGCCCTTTTGCCGTCACATATTGCTTGATCGTATCCGCAGCTCCTTTACGGATCTCATCACCACGATAGTCGATCCCAGACATCCGTGTTTTGGCACTAAAATCGATCCAATGAACATCGGCTTGCTGAAATTCCCGTTCACGAATATTGAAGGCTTCTTTGGCTAAAATCACGATACTGCGTCCTTCTGCCGTTTCATCGGCAAAAGATGCCAACTGCGCTGCATCTGCCAACTCTTTAGCGGTGACCCCCGGTACTGGCAAGAACTCACTGGCACGGCGGTTTCCCAGAGTAATGGTTCCTGTTTTATCCAGCAGCAAAACATCCACATCTCCTGCTGCTTCAATCGCGCGTCCACTCATGGCGATGACGTTTTCTTTGGTCAAACGACTCATTCCAGCGATCCCAATCGAGGAAATCAAGGCGCCGATCGTGGTCGGTGCGAGACAAATCAATAAAGCGATCACGATCACACTGGAAATCGCCGTTCCCCGACCAGATAACTGACTGCTAAAATCGGTAAAAGGAATCAATGTGATGGAAACTGCCAAGAAGATGATGGTCAGTGTCACTAAGAACAGCTGCAAGCCAATCTCATTGGGTGTTTTTTTCCGTTGTGTCCCTTCCACCATCGCAATCATCTTATCCAAAAAGGAGTGGCCATTTTCAGCGGTCACTTTGATGACCAAGTAATCGGAAACGACTAACGTTCCTCCCGTGACTGCACTGCGGTCGCCGCCAGATTCACGAATGACAGGTGCTGATTCTCCTGTGATGGCACTTTCGTCCACCGAAGCAGCACCTTCCACGACATCCCCATCGGCAGGGATTTGTTCGCCAGATGGAACATACACCAAGTCGCCTTTTTTCAAATCGGAGGAACGGACTTCGATAAAAGCCTCTTTCGCTACATCTTCCAAGGACATGACTTTGTAGGTCATGATTTCTTTTTTGGCTTGCTTCAAACTATCCGCTTGTGCTTTGCCGCGCCCTTCTGCCACTGCTTCGGCAAAATTGGCAAACAACAAGGTCAACCATAAGAAGATGGTCACACTGATGCTAAACCACAACGGGACCGTTTGTTCTTGAAAACATAAAATCGTTGTCAAGATCGCCCCTAAATAAACCACAAACATCACGGGGTTTTTGATTTGTTGGCGAGGATCCAATTTCTTAAAGGATTCGCCGATCGCCCATTGATAGATTTTTTTCATTTTTTCTCTCTCCTATTTCGTTGTAAAGAAGTCTGCGATTGGACCTAAAGCCATCGCTGGTAAAAAGCTCAGTGCACCGATCACGATGATCACAATGATCAGCATCGTGACAAAGACTGGACTCGTGGTTGACAAGGTTCCTTCATTACGAACGGTTTTCTTTTTGGCCCCCATGTTTTCTGCTAGATATAAAATGGCTGCGATGGGAACGAAACGTGAAACGAACATCAAGATACTACCCAAACTATTTAGGAAAACAGTATCTGCGGTCAAGCCGCCAAAGGCACTCCCGTTGTTGTTGCTGAAGGAAGTTGCTGCATACAACAGTTCGCTAAAGCCATGGGCGCCTTGGTTGGTTAGCCAGCTTATGATGTCAGGATGCAAGGTCATCAACATAGCCCCGAAAAGCGTCAGTAGCAATGGCGTCAAAATAACGATGCTCGTCATTTTAATGTCAAAGGCTTCGATTTTTTTGCCGATATATTCGGGTGTTCGTCCGACTAATAAACCAGCGATAAAGACCGTCAATAATAGAAAAGCGATCATGCCATAAAGTCCGCTGCCGACACCACCAAAGATGATTTCCCCCAGCTGTATCAAGAACATCGGAATCGCACCCCCGAGTGGTGTGAAACTATCCAGCATGGCATTGACTGATCCACTGGAAGCAGCGGTGGTACTCACTGCCCAGAGACTCGACCAACCGACACCGAAACGTACTTCTTTGCCTTCTAGATTGGCATTCCCAAGCACTTGGCTGAATTGCGGTCCATAAGCTTCACTGATCACTACGCCAATAAAAGCCAGGATCAAAAAGACGGTTGCGGTGATCAAGATCGTACGTCCTTGTTTCCACTCTTTGATCCAAAAGCCAAAGGCAAAAATCAAAGCAGCTGGCAGCAACAAGATCGCTAAGTTTTCTAAAAAATTACTGAACATCGTTGGGTTTTCAAATGGATGAGCAGCGTTGGCGCCAAAGAAACCGCCGCCGTTAGTCCCTAATTGCTTGATGGCGATTTGACTCGCTACTGGTCCGAGCGCCATCCAAAAGGATTCTCCCTCAAATCCATTGACTTCCACGCCGCTACTGAACGTTTGAACGACACCTTGAGACAGGAGCAAGATCGCTAACATCAATGAAAGTGGCAAAAGGATATAGAGCAAGGAACGGGTGATGTCTTGCCAAAAATTCCCTACCGTACGTTTTTGTTTTTGCTGTAGCCCACGAATCAAGGCACACAGTACGGCTAGTCCTACTGCTGCTGATAAGAAATTTTGCACCGTTAATCCTAATGCTTGGGAAAGATTGGTCAGTGCTTCTTCCCCAGCGTAAGCTTGCCAGTTCGTGTTCGTCACAAAACTGACGGCTGTGTTCAATGCTAAGTCAAAGGACATATTCTCAACGGCTGCCCCTTGCGGTAACCAATGTTGGACCATCAATAATCCGGTCAAGCCGATGATGGAAAAAACACTGACGGCCAAGACGGAGAATAGATAGGTTTTGGCGGTCATTTCTTTTTTGCTGACCGAACCAATCACTCGATAGGTCAACCGTTCAATGGGTTGAATAAAGCGGACAAACCGCGGTGTTTTTCCTTGCATGATTTCTTTGATATACCAGCCCAAAGGAACCGCTGCTGCTAGTAAGATCAGTAAAAATAAAAAGCCTTGCACAAAATAGCTGCTCATCGTTCTCCCCCCTCAAACAAGTACCAAAAGAGATAGATCATTACGATCACTCCGATTATTCCTAAAACAAGATTCATATTCTTCACTCCTTCATGACGTAAGCATACGCAAAAAGAAATAAAAATAGTGTAAATCTTCTGCTAGCATCTTTATATCTTCTTTATACGGCTGCTTATCGGACAAGAAAACCGCAATACAGCAGGTATAAAAAAAAACGGCTCTATAATTTATGGGACTGATGAATCAGAATTGATTCTTCAGCCCCATTTTCATTTTAGGTATTAAAAAACAT
>NZ_JBLGTY010000036.1:0-16896 GCF_047470845.1 Candidatus Enterococcus avicola
AAGGGCAATCGGAGGCTTCGGATAGATAATGAAAAGAACACCTTATAAAATTTGTCTAAAAAAGTGTTGCCAAACCAGTAATCGGTTCCTCCATGACACTTTATTGAGCCTTCTCCCCTCTCAATGTAAAAAAAAAAAATCCCTCAAGCGAAGCCAAAAGATATTTTTCTTGGAAGAGCATACGGGAAATATGACCTAAAGTCACGAGAAGTTCCATAGCACCAAATAATTTTAGCAGGCAAAAGAATTTGGCGTATAATATTACATCACCGTTACTTTCCTATCAGGAAAGCGTATCTTAAAGTCACAGAATTTTACGAAGCGACAGCAAGAAACAAATCATGGTTACACCAAAGAGCCCTCCTACTGTGAGTAAGTGGGCTTCTTGGTGCTATTGCGACTCAGCGTTGTATTGGTGCCAGAGATCAATTGCTTCGGTTGTTGGCTTATTGTCTAACCAACGATCAATCAGCAAGTACACTCCCCCTAAAAAAGGGATTTATAGTTTATCGTTCGAATGAATTATGTCTGATTTTACTTAACACATCAGACCTTATTTCCAAAGAGCTCGTTTTTCTTGCGAGTTCTTCAGGCAACGTTCGTTTGCGTATAAATTTTATTGAAACTGACGATCATCCGACGATTACAAGCTTCTACTTGTGCTTGATCTTCTTCTTCATAACTTGAAACGACGATCAACGCCGTATTTACGTATAGTTTTTCCACCACACCAATCACAGGCTTGCTCGCCCCGACAGGTTGGCAGACATATTTTTCACCGATCGTAATATTCTCCATATCCTCACCTCAACCGTTTTCTTTCTTAAAGATATAATAACAAAAAAGCATCAAATTGAAAACGTTTTATTTCGATTCATCACGCATTTGTCACCAAGAAATGACAGTTTCGTTCGTTGAAACGCACTGGCTTGTTCGTGCCACTTCTTAAAAAGCATTTTATACTAAAGGAAATCAAAAGGAGATGAGCCAAATGCCAATTATTCAAACCTGTATCTTTGGACTATTGTCTGCTGCGTTGCTTTGGGGATTAAAAGAAGACCGCTGATTTATTGGCCCAACGATCTAGTAGCACAACAAATACGAAAATAAAACAACGCCTTGAGCCAATCAGACTGGCTCAAGGCGTTTCTTTATCGAATTATAGACGTTCGTTCAATTCTTTTGCAAGATCTTCAAAACCTGGTTTGCCAAGTAAGGCGAACATGTTTTTCTTGTACGCTTCAACCCCTGGTTGGTCAAATGGGTTCACGCCATTTAAGTAGCCAGAGATACCTACAGCGATCTCAAAGAAGTACATGGTGTAACCTAACGTGTACGCATCCATTGTAGGAATTTTTACTAACAGATTTGGTACATCCCCATCTGTATGTGCAAGTAGTGTTCCTTCAAAGGCTTTCGTATTAACAAAATCAACTTCTTTTCCTTCTAAGTAGCCAAGACCATCAAGATCTGCTTCTTGTGTAGGGATCGCAATTGATTTGCGTGGTTTTTCAACTTTAACAACTGTTTCAAAGATATTGCGGCGGCCTTCTTGGATGTATTGACCAAGAGAATGCAAGTCTGTCGAGAAGTTTGCACTTGAAGGATAGATCCCTTTTTGGTCTTTTCCTTCAGACTCGCCGAATAATTGTTTCCACCATTCTGAGAAGTATTGCATGCCTGGTTCGTAGTTGATCAGCAATTCGGTTACTTTGCCTTTGCGATAAAGGATGTTACGCATTGCTGCATATTGATACGCTTCATTTTTTTCAAGGTCGTCACTTGCGTAAGCATCGCTAGCATCTGCTGCCCCTTGCATCAAGGCATCGATATCCGCTCCGCTGGCAGCGATTGGTAATAAACCAACAGCAGTCAATACAGAGAAACGGCCGCCGACGTCATCTGGAATCACAAAGGTTTCCCAGTTTTCAGCATCTGCTTCAACTTTTACTGCACCTTTCGCTTTATCCGTTGTTGCGTAGATCCGTTTGTTGGCTTCTTCTTTGCCGTATTTTTCAATCAAACGTTCTTTGAAAACACGAAAAGCGATCGCTGGCTCAGTAGTTGTTCCTGATTTTGAGATCACATTCACAGAGAAGTCACGGTCACCGATGATTTCGATCAAATCTGCTAAGTATGTTGAAGAAATCGAATTACCTGCAAAAAAGATTTGTGGTGCTTTGCGTTCTTCATTTGGTAGCAAGTTATAGAAAGAGTGATTTAAGAAATCAATCGCTGCTTTCGCTCCTAAATAAGATCCGCCGATCCCGATCACGACTAATACTTCAGAATCTGATTGAATTTTTTCAGCCGCTTTTTTGATACGAGCAAATTCATCTTTGTCATAGTTTTTAGGAAGGTCGATCCAACCTAAAAAGTCGCTACCAGCACCTGTTCCTTCGCGTAATTGTTTGTCTGCTGCTGTAACTTGACTTTGCATGTAGCTCAATTCGTATTCGTTCACGAATGGTGCTACTTTCGAATAGTCAAACTTGATGTGTGACATGATTTGTCCTCCTTGAAAAAATAGTTTTTCATACACTACCTACTTTACGTTTTTTTTCAACTTTTTTCAAGTAATTCCTGATAGGTAGCCTGTTGGGTGATTTTAGACAAGTCCTTGAGCAAACATTGCTTTAGCAACTTTTTCAAAGCCTGCGACGTTCGCACCTAACATAAAATTATTTTTTTGATCGAAGGTTTCAGCAGTATCACGGCATGCTTCATAGATCGACTTCATGATATCGTCCAATTTGGCATCGACTTCAGCTTTTTCCCATTGCAGTCGTTGGGAGTTTTGACTCATTTCTAACGCAGAAACGGCTACGCCGCCAGCATTGGCTGCTTTTCCTGGGCAGTAGAAAATTCCTTCTTCAATAAAATATTCTGCTGCTTCTAATGAGCTAGGCATATTCGCGCCTTCAGAAACGACCCGGACACCATTGGCTTTTGCACGTTTGGCTTGTGAGAGATCAATCTCGTTTTGGGTCGCGCAAGGAAAGGCTAATTCCGCTGGTGTATCAAAATCCCAGACAGATGCCCCTTCATGATATTCGGCTGATGGACGTTCCTTGGCGTAAGCCGTCAACCGTTCACGCTTCACTTCTTTGATCTCTTTTAACAAGGCCAGATCAATGCCGTCTTTGTCATAGATAAAACCAGAGGAATCAGAACACGTGACAGGGATCGCACCTAATTCTTGCAATTTCTCAATTGCATAGATCGCAACATTGCCGCTTCCAGAAACGATCGCTTTTTTGCCTGCAAAGGTTTCACCTAGGTCTGTCAATAAATGCTTAACGAAATAAACGGCGCCATAACCCGTTGCTTCTGTGCGGTTTTTACTGCCCCAGAAGTCTAATGGCTTACCAGTTAAAATACCAGCATCGTATTGTTTCAATCGTTTGTAGGCACCAAACAAATAGCCGATTTCTCGGCCTCCGACACCAATGTCGCCAGCAGGAACATCTAAGTCAGGTCCGATATGTTTTGACAGCTCCGTCATAAAGCTTTGGCAAAAACGCATCACTTCGGCATCTGATTTGCCTTTTGGATCAAAATCACTTCCGCCTTTGCCGCCGCCGATCGGCAGACCTGTCAAGCTGTTTTTGAAGATTTGCTCAAACGCCAAAAACTTCAAGATACTCAAGTTTACACTTGGGTGAAAACGCAAGCCGCCTTTGTAAGGCCCCATTGCCGAGTTGAATTGAATCCGATAGCCACGGTTTACTTGCCAGTTGCCTTGATCATCTTGCCACGGGACTCTGAATTGGATAAAACGTTCTGGTTCAGTTAAGAGTGCAAGGATATTTGATTCAATATATTCTGGATGCTCCTCTAAAAAGGGAACGATCGTAGGCAAAAATTCGTCAATTGCTTGAAGAAATTCCGGTTGGTGTTGGTCTTTCTCATGAATCTTCGCTTGAATTTCTTTCACGTAAGCTGAAGTTTTGGTCATAGTGCATTACCTCCTTTAAGATATTTTCTATTTTAAAGAAATTTTCTGAAATTGCACGCTTTTTTTTAGAATTGTCAGAATTTTTTATTATTCGAAAAAAATCGACCAATCCTTTCAGCACTCATAGCCGATGTGTTACAATCCCAAAGAGGTGAAAAGAATGGAAAAAACCTATGATGTCATTGTTGTTGGTGCAGGTACGAGCGGCATGATGGCTGCGATCACTGCTGCCAAACAAGGTGCGCGGGTGTTATTAATCGAAAAAAACAAAAAAATCGGCAAGAAATTATTGATGACTGGCGGCGGACGCTGCAATGTAACCAATAATCGGCCGGTAGATGATTTAGTTGCTCATATTCCAGGAAACGGCAAGTTTTTGTATAGCACGTTTTCTCAATTCAATAATTATGATGTAATGGCGTTTTTCGCAGACTTAGGTGTCGTCTTAAAAGAAGAAGACCACGGACGGATGTTCCCTGTGACGAACAAATCAAAAACCATCGTCGAAGCGTTGCTTCAAGCAATCAACGATCATCACGTCACCCTATTGACGAACACGGTCGTCACAAAGCTGATCCATGACGGCAGTCAAATTCGCGGCGTGCGAACCGAAACCGATGAGTTCTCTGCCCCTAGTGTGATTTTGACGACAGGTGGCCGCACCTATCCTTCCACGGGCGCAACGGGGGACGGCTATAAGATGGCAAAAAAAGTCGGCCATACCATTACGCCACTTTATCCAACCGAATCGCCGCTTGTTTCAGAAGACTCCTTTATTCAAGAGCGGACGTTGCAAGGCATTTCCTTGCAAGACATCACGTTGAGTGTCTTGGATCAAAAAGGAAAGCCCATCGTCGCCCATACCATGGATCTTTTGTTTACCCACTTTGGGTTATCTGGTCCAGCTGCTTTACGCTGTTCCTCTTTTGTGAACCAAGAATTGAAAAAGCAACAACCCGTGACGGTTGTTCTGGATTGTCTGCCGGCAAAATCCCATGAAGCCTTGACCCAAGAATTGATTCAGTCTGCGGCTTCGAAGAAACAATTGCCGAATGCTTTAGCTGGCTTTTTGCCTGAGCGCTTGATGACCTTCTTTTTGCAGCAGCTAGACCTGCATGAGCTGGTTGCTGAAAAAGCCTCACCAGAACAGTTGGCTGCGCTCGCTTCCTTGATCAAAGGCTTTTCAGTCACTATCGTTCGCACGTTCCCGTTAGAAAAGTCTTTCGTGACTGGTGGCGGGGTCCATCTGAAAGAAATCAATCCAAAAACCATGGAGAGCAAGAAAATCAACGGCTTGTATTTTGCTGGTGAATTATTGGATATCAATGGGTATACAGGTGGTTTCAACATTACAGCAGCTTTTTGTACTGGACATGTTTCAGGGAAAAACGCAGCAGAAACAGCTAGTTATTTCAGTTATTGATCGATGACCCAGGTGTTGGCAGCAATATCCTTGCCGTTGCTACCAACACCTGGGTCTCCTCTCTTTTTGCTTATTAGTTGGGTTTTTCTCAAAGTAGGCGTAGACTAAAGATAGCAAGATCGAGGGAGGTTTTTTTAATGAAACGAATTTCAAGAGGTAAATTTGAACGAATGCAAAAACTTTCAAATGAGGATGGTGTGATTGCCGCACTAGCGATCGACCAACGTGGTTCCATGAAGAAAATGATGAAGGCGGCAACTGGACCGGATGACTTTACGATGGAACACATTTATGAATTCAAGCAGTTGGTTTCCCAAGAATTGACCAAATATGTCAGCAGTATTTTGTTAGATGAGGAATATGGCTTCTTAGGGATCGAAGCAAAGAATCCCAACGCCGGCTTGATCCTTTCCTATGAAAAAACAGGGTATGATGTCAATACGCCGGGTCGTTTACCAGAAATTCTACCCAATGAATCGCTGCAGCGCTTAGTGAAAAAAGGGGCAGATGCTGCGAAAGTCTTGGTTTATTATAATCCAGATGAACCGCAAGAGATTTTAGATACCAAACATGCGTTTTTAGAACGTTTAGGTACGGAGGCACAAGCGGCCGATATTCCGTTATTTGTAGAGCCAATCGTTTACGACGATGAGATCACAGATGACAAATCACCTGCTTTTGCCAAGATCAAACCGAGCAAGGTCATCCGAACCATTCAGGAACTGACGAAAGATCACTACCATATCGATATTTTGAAAGTCGAAGTACCGGTTCAGTTCGACTTAGTTGAAGGTTTCCAAAAAGAAGGCTTAGAGGCCGTCTACACGCAAGAAGAAGCCGCCAATTACTTCAAAGAAGCTAGTGACGCTGCGACGCGACCATTTATCTATTTGAGTGCGGGTGTCCCAGCGAATGTCTTTCGCGATGAATTGACCTTTGCTGGTCAACACGGTGCTAAATTCTCAGGGATCTTAGGTGGACGAGCAACTTGGCGCGATAGCGTGGAAATCTATGGGAAGCAAGGCGCCAAAGCATTACTGGAATGGCTGGACACCCAAGGGAAAGAAAATGTTGAAGAATTAAACGCCATTCTAAAACAATATGCCACTCCGTGGTTTGACTTTTATGGTGGTTTAGAAAATATTGAGGTTTTCGATATTGAAGTAATGGAATAAAATAGTACAAAATAATCCCCGTGAACGGCATTTCAAGATGGTTCACGGGGATTTTTTATTCGTGTTCAGGTGCCAACAAATCGGCAAAGACCGCCCTAGTCAATTGTTGCAACGCTTGGGGGGCAAGCCCCATCTGCAACCCGCGCTTTCCTGCAGAAACCACGATCTCTTCCAGTGTCTCTGCCTTATGATCAATATAAGTAGGAAAGAGCTTTTTCATACCGATCGGCGAACAGCCGCCGCGAATATAGCCAGTCGTTTCTTCTAAATCTCTCAGATGCAGCATCTCTACTTTTTTGTTTCCACTGACTTTTGCTAACTTTTTCAGATCCACTTCTCTGTTTCCAGGAATCACAGCCACCAACGGACCTGTTTTGTTGCCCACTGCCACCAGCGTTTTGTAGATGGCTTGCGGGCGTGCTAGTTGCACAGCGACGGATTGCGCATCGAGATGGTCTTCCGACCACTCATAGGTGTATTCGTTATAAGCGATTTTCTGTTGTTCTACTTGACGGATCGCATTGGTTTTTTGTTTCTTCTTCGCCATTTTATCCCTCTTTTGTTTTGGTTTCTTTTAAGAGAAGGCCTTGGCTGGTCTTACTCATTGAGTGAAAATTCTTGTAAGTAGTTGGTCATTCGTTCGATCGGTATTTGTCCAGGTGCTGAAGCACCTTGCAACGAAGCAAAAGTAAAGACCGAACCAGTCAATGCCCCACTAACCCGGCTGATTTTCCCCAGCTCCCCCATCGACATGATCGCCAACGGCAGTTGGTTGAAGCCACGCGCTTTAGTAATGATCCCCATCAAACGCAAAACATCTTGGACTTGCTTGGGCATCATCGCTAACTTGCCAACATCGGCACCAAATTGATTCATTACGCCGATCTTTAAAATCAACACAGCATCTTCTGGCGTTTTCTCAAAATCATGATTGCTCAATATCAGCTTTACCTGTGCCTTTTTGATTTCTTGAATAAAGGCTCGACCTAAAAATTCAGCTTTCTCTAATTCGACATCGATCCAATCGATCAAGCCTGAATCAGCAGCAGCTAAACACAATTCTTTGTACTGGGTCAATGTGAACGCCCGCTCGCCCCCTTCTTCCAAGGTTCGAAAAGTGAAGAGCAGCTCTTTGTGCTTTAATGTCGTGCGAATATGTGATAACGCATCTAAGACCGCTTGCTGGTCTTCGACATGTTTGTAATGATCAACACGCCATTCGACGATCTGTGCCTCTGATTCCTCAGCAGCAATGGCTTGTTTCAAGATCTCTTCATTGGTTTTCCCAATCAATGGCACACAAATCAACGGTGTTTTCCCGTCTAACGTTACTGGTTTTGATCGGCTCATCTACTTCACTCCTTTTTCATTTGATAAAAGAATACTTTCAGATAGTTCCCTTCGGAAAAATGCTTATCTACCGCAAAATCAGCTGGTAGACGATAACTTTGAATACATTCATAAGCAACGTGTGCTTTCTCTAATGAGGCTTCGATCATTTCTTGAAACTTCCTCGGTGAAAGATTGGCCGCATTCGTTGAGGCGATCAATAAGCCATCAGGCGCTAAAATCGCCAAACTATCAGTGACTAAGTCGCCATAATTTTTCGCAACCGAGAAGACCTTTTTCTTGTTGCGGGCAAAACTCGGCGGATCTAAAACGATCACATCAAAGCGCAAATCTTTTTTGCTGGCATAATTGAAGTAATTGAAAACATCCATGACATGGATACGCTGGGTATCTGGATCAATGCCGTTGACTGCAAATTGTTCGCGGGTCTTTTCTAGACTGCGTTTTGCCAAATCGACGCTCGTTGTTTGAGCAGCGCCACCGACAGCAGCAGCGACAGAAAACGCCCCCGTATAACTGAACATATTTAAAACCGTCTTGCCAGCTGCCAAACCATCAACAAGTTGCCCACGAACTTCTTTTTGATCCAAAAAGATGCCCGTCATTAGTCCTTCGTTCAAATACGTCGCATACGTGACGCCATTTTCCTTCACCAGCAAGGGTTCAGGTGCCGTTTTTCCATAGACCCATGCTGATTCAGGCAGTTCAGACGTAAAGCGGATTTTTTCATAAGCCCCTTTGATCTCGGGAAAGATTTGACGAAAAGCCGCCACGATCGCTTTTTTATGTTGATAAAGGGTGGCATTGTACCAAGAAAAAACGACATACTCGCCATACAAATCTACGGTAAGTCCCCCCAATTGATCCCCCTCGCCATTAAACAGACGAAAGGCATCTGTCAGGTCATCTTGATAGTAAGCACTACGCTTGCCTTTTGCTTTCGCAAAGCGTTGCGCAAAGAATGCTTGGTCGATCACTGTTTCTTCAAAGGATACGACCCATCCGATCCCTTTATTTTGTTCCCCAAGATAGCCGACACCTAAGAAATGGTTGGCCTGATCAATAAAGGTGACCCACTCCTTCGTCTCGATTGCTTGTTGAAGATCTTCTCGTTGGATCAACGGATTCTTTTTGCGAAGCTTCGCTGATCCTTGCTTCGTTAGTTTTATTTTCATGTTCATCTGCTCCATTCATTCTCCTTTTTAGTATAGCAAAAAGCGACTGTATTGTCTGTATCCTTGAAAGTAAAGAAATACTTAATTCCGCGTCATGACAAGGAATTCATTTGACACGTCTTTCACAGCCTAGTAAAATGTACTGTGATGTAAAATCGTAATTTACCGGTTATACTGGAAAAAGAGAGGACGATTCCTTTGAAAAAAAATAAAGTATCCACCTTTGTGAATACAAGAATGGGCTTTTTTTTCCTATTAGCCCTGCTATTTTGGCTAAAAAATATCTTTGCCTATATGGTGGACTTCCACCTAGGTATTGAAAGCAGCATTCAGTACTTCATCTTATTCATCAATCCGATCGCAACGACTTTGTTGCTGCTGTCGATCGCATTGTACGTAAGAAGAACCAAAGCAGCTTATATCACGATGCTTGTGATCTATTTCTTGATGACTCTGCTGTTGTTCTCCAATGTTTCTTACTATCGAGAATTCACTGACTTTATCACCATCAACACGATGCTCGGTGTAGGAAAAGTGGCAAGTGGTCTAGGAGAAAGCGCAATTCGCTTGTTCCGTCCCTACGATGTGTTGTACTTCATTGACTTTATCGTGCTGATTGCAGCCTTTTCAATGAAAAAAATCAAAATGGACACTCGTCCTGTGCGGGCACGGATGGCTTTTGCGATCTCAACCTTAGCTGTCATGGTCTTTTCTGCCAATCTTTTCTTAGCAGAAGCGGATCGTCCTGAACTGCTTACTCGAACGTTTTCTCGTGACTATTTAGTGAAATACCTTGGGATCAACGCCTTTACGGTTTATGATGGCGTGCAAACCTATCAAGCTTCGCAAGTACGTGCCGAAGCGAGTCCCAACGACATGAACGAAGTAGAAAGCTATGTCAGAGAACATTACGCTGAACCGAATGACGATCTGTTCGGTATCGTAAAAGGCAAGAACGTCATTTATATTCACTTAGAAAGTGTTCAGCAATTCTTGATCGATTATAAATTAAAAGATGAAGATGGTGTTGAACATGAAGTTATGCCATTTATCAATAGTTTGTATCATAGCGATAGCACCTTTAGTTTCGATAACTTCTTCCATCAAGTAAAAGCTGGGAAGACCAGTGATGCGGAAACGTTATTCGAAAATTCCTTGTTCGGATTGAATCAGGGGGCATTATTCACTCAACTGGGTGGGAAAAATACCTTTGAGGCAGCGCCAGATATTTTAGGTCAAACCCAAGGCTATACCAGTGCGGTTTTCCACGGAAATACGGGTACCTTCTGGAACCGAAATGAAACCTACAAACGGTTTGGCTATGATTATTTCTTCGACGCATCGTATTATGATGTCAATGATGAAAATTCATTCCAATACGGTCTACATGACAAACCGTTCTTTGAACAATCGGTACAATACTTAGAACGTCTGCAACAACCGTTCTATTCAAAATTCATTGCAGTTTCTAACCACTACCCATATTCTGAATTTACCAATGAAGAAGGCGGCTTCCCGCTAGCGAACACTTCTGATCAAACGATCAATGGGTATTTCGCAACCGCGAATTATTTAGATAAAGCCGTAGAAGAGTTCTTTAATTACTTGAAAGAAAGCGGCTTGTACGAAAACTCAGTCATCGTTTTATATGGTGACCATTACGGAATTTCCAATTCTCGGAACCGTAACTTAGCAGAATTGCTTGGAAAAACAAGTTCGACTTGGACAAACTTTGACAATGCTTCATTGCAACGTGTCCCTTATATGATCCATATTCCAGGACAATCAAACGGCGGCATCAATCATACGTATGGTGGCCAAGTTGATGCGTTGCCAACCCTCTTGCACTTACTCGGTGTAGATACATCGAACTATATTCAATTGGGACAAGATTTATTCTCTGATCAAAATGAACAACTGGTTGCCTTTCGCGATGGCGACTTTGTGACACCAGACTACACTTACTATAGCAGTACATTGTATGACAATCGTACCGGCATGCCGATCAACGATCCATCCGATGAACTGCAAGCGAAAGTCGATGAGTGGAAAGCCAAAGTTGACAAACAGCTGTCGGTTTCTGATCAGATCAACAATGGTGACCTCTTACGTTTCTACGCGAAGAGCGGTTTAGAAGAAGTTGATCCTTCGACCTATAATTACAAAGACGCCCTTCAGCAAATGATGGATATCGAAAAGAATCTAGGCAGTGATTCAACCAGCGCCTTTTCTCAAAACGGTAATCAATCGACCGTCGATCTGTACCAAACAAAAACCTTCCAAGAATATCAGCAGATGACGGAACAAGATAGCGGAGAATAACCTATAAGTACTACAAGATCGATCCAGCAAGGCGGATGCTTTGCTGGATTTTTTTCGGCTGTTTTGTTCGTAAAAACCCGATTTTTTCTATTGCTTTTTTAGCTTCGATATTTTACTACAAGAACTTCATACTTTATTCAAACTCCCCTTTTATACTATGAAATAGGATGAGGTGAACTAGATGAAAACTATACATTTTGCGATTGCCAGCATATTTTATCATAAAAAAGCCATGGTGCTTTATACGCTTGTATCCTTCTTTGCCGTGATTGGCTTGATCGTGACCTTCGCCTTGATCTACTCAATGGATCAAGTGATTGCTCAAACCAGAGATCTCTTAACAACAGAAGATTTGCAAACGAAAGTAGCGGAAGAGATCCAACCAGTCACGACGATCTATCATCAACTGTTCTATTTGATTTTTAGTGCCTTTACACTGGTCTTTATCGGCTTTCAAGTTTATTACCAATTATCGAAACGCTCAGAGTACACTGCCTGGTTAGCAAGTGGTGCCACCACCAGACAATGGGTGGCGATGCAGTTGCTTGAAATGCTCTTGCCGCTTTTAGCAGCTGCAGTGATCGCCTTTGTGTTGTTGCTGCTCTTCCAGCCTTATTTCCAGCGAGAATTGCTTAGCGGGCATATCATCGCTCTTGATCGTGAGCGTGCTTCGGATCACTTTTGGGAGGCTGTTCAAAGTCTTCCCGGTCAAGAATTCGCCATTACGATCCCGCAAAACAGTCAAATTCTTGTCCAAAATGTTGACTTGAACAGCACCACTTGGCTGGCTATTTTATTTGAGAGTACGCGCCACACACTTATCGTATTGCTTGCTGCTGTTACCAGCTTTACTGGTCTGATTGCTAGCGGACATAGTCTGTATTGGAGGAAAAAACAATGGAAAAACCAACTCAGCTAACGAAATCAATTGGTTTCTTTTATGTTGCGAAAGACAATGAAACAAAAACATCTGAATTAAGCTTGCTGCTTTCACAAAAAAAAGCAATCTTGATTCGCGCACAGTGGCCCTCCGTCCCCTTTTTATCGGTCATGGACAATGTATCTCTTGCAAATAAAAAGGGGGGCGATTTAGAGGATGTGCTGCCTTATGTACAGCTTCCCTCATCGGTTTTGAAAAAAGATCGAACAGAGTTAACACCCTTTGAGGAGCTCAAAATTCAACTGCTCTTAGCTTTGCTTTCAGAAAGAGAAACCCTTTTAATCGAAAATGTCTTGAGCACATTAACAACGAAAGAGGTTCAAACCCTGCTGCCCTTGTGTCAAGAAATCGCCGAACAATTTGCTGTTGCCATCTATTTGATTCATGAAGACGAATGCTTTGCCCATACCCCTTATACTACTTATCTATAGTTTACATAGCCCCCAAACAAGAAGGCTTGCTTGCAAAAGTAGGTCTTTTTGTTTGGGCTGCTGCCACTGAACCGCAAAAAAAATCGACCGGCTAAGCGAATTGCTGCCGGTCGATTGCTATTCTTCATTTAAGTCGATATCAGGAAAAGAGATTTTAAACGTCGTGCCTTTGCCAAGTTCACTTTCTACACTGATCTTTCCTTTGTGCAGGCGTACGAGCTGTTCAACGATCGATAGGCCCAAACCTGATTCACCAAATTGACGGTTTTTACGGGAAGGATCGACTTTGTAATAACGATCCCAAATATTCTTGACTTGTTCTTCAGACATGCCGATTCCCGTATCACTGATTTCGATGATCGTTTCCAAGTAGCCTTTTTCGATTCGAACCCGAATTTCTCCATCTTCCGTAAACTGGATCGCATTTTGTAAAATATTGACCATGATTTGGACGAAACGATCGTAGTCGGCATAGACGTCAATTGGCTCTGTTGTTTCTAAAATCAACACATCTTTGGCGATTTCTGCCTTGCTCTCAAGTTGCGTCAGCAGATTTTTGATGGTTTGCGTTGCATCGAATTTTTTGATGACCATCGAGATTTGATTGGTTCGGATTTTCTCGTAGTCAAGGTTTTCGTTGACTAACCGAATCAAACGATTGGTTTCATTTTTCATCAAGCGGATCGCATTGTCCTTTTGATTTTCAGGAATCGCGTTGTACTCTAACCCTTCCAATAAGCCATTGATGGTCGTCAAAGGCGTACGCATCTCATGCGAAGCGTCTGCCATAAATTGTCGACGACGTTCTTCTTGTCGTTCAATTTCCTCTTGCGACTCTTTTAAGGATTTCGTCATTAAATTAAAATCTTCGGCTAACTCATCAAATTCATCCCGATTATGCACTGGCAAGAAGATATCAAAATTGCCATTGGTGATCTCCTTGGTTGCTCGTTTCATGCGATTGATCCGCCTTACTTGGAACGTAGCAAATAGGTAACTGATCAATAAAGAAACGACGATCGAGATCAAACATACTTTAAACAAGTTTTGGTTAAAAGCACTGACAAGATTCAAGATGCTGCTTGCCGATTGCGAAACCACCATCACCCCGTAAAAATCCGTTCGGTTGACAGAAAAAGGAATCAAAACATAGGAAGTCAGTTCTTTTTCCCCATATAGATTCGTGGGTGATGTCAGTTGCAGACGCGCCCCGTTTTCTAAGGATTGCCAGTCTTTTTCAGAAATTGGAAAATCCACCGCACGAGTCGTATCTAATGGATAAATGATGTCATCGGGGCTTTTAAAGAAAGCAAAAGAAATGTCTTGGTTGCTCAAAATATTTTCAGCCAAATGCAGAGAATATTGCAGATAGCCATCTCGCGTCATATTTTGCTGCAAATATTCTGAATCGCTGATTTGCGAAATCGTCGCGACCGACGAAGCATACCCCATTAACTGCTCATAATTTCGTTCTTGTAACGTTTGGCGCGTCATTTGTGTAAACGCAATACCAATCGTCATCAAAATCACGAAGATCACGACAAAAAACGCAATCAGCTGTTGATACAAGTAGCGCATTAAGCAGCACCTGCATCGTCAAATTTATACCCCACACCCCAGACGGTTTGAATGATCTGAGGTCCCACTTTTTCTATTTTTTGTCTTAGTTTTTTGATGTGCGCATCAACCGTCCGTTCATCACCAAAATATTGGTAATCCCAAACTAGTTCTAACAATTGCTCTCGTGAAAAGACTTGCCGCGGTTTTTTCGCTAACGTATAAAGCAAATCAAATTCCTTCGGCGTCAACCCATCGATGGGTTTGCCATTTAAATAGGCTTCCCGTGTTTTTGTGTTCATTTTGAAATGATCGGTCACAACATCAAAAGTTGCATCGGAAGCTTCAGGCGTTGTTTTTTCAACCAACTCACTGCGGCGGTGTAAGGCTTTGATCCGCGCGATCAAGGTCAGTGGACTAAAAGGTTTCGTCACATAGTCATCTGCCCCCATCTCCAACCCGATGACTTGATCGCTTTCTGAATCACGGGCCGTCAACATAATAATAGGTACTGTACTGGAGATTTTGCGAATTTCTCGCGCCACCATCATGCCATCCATGGAAGGAAGGTTCAAGTCAAGGGTGATCATGTCCCATTTGTCTGGTTCAGCAGCAAAGGCTTCCAGTCCTTCTTTGCCGTCGTACTTAAAAGCCGCTTCCCATCCTTCATTCAAGAAAAACATTTGCATCATTTCAGAAACAGATTCGTTGTCTTCAATCATTAATATATTCATTTTCTTCACCTCTATGTTCTTTATCAAATCGTTGCAGATTCTCTTCGATCAGGCCAAAGATCGGCACGATGAACCAAGGGATCGCGATCATTTCAACTAGGAAAAAATTGGTCCATTCTTGCCATTTCAAGACAAACCCAATGACCGCCATGATTCCGCCAAAAAGCAGAAAATAACGGGCGCATAGTTTCTGAGCATGCCGCCAGTTGCGTTCATTTTGTTTTGCTAAATAGGAACGGTAGCCATAAATAAGGTTCATTTTTTTTGATGGAAAAAGAAAAAAAGTGAGACCAATCAAGAAAAAAATGATGCCAATTACTAAAAAAATCATCGTTTCACTCCATTCTTCCTATAGTATACTAGAATTTCTTTCTTCTACCAACAACTTCACCGATTATTCATAAAGGTTTGCCTTTTTTTCAATCTTTGATAAGATTGTGAGTGGACTATGACTATAAACCTTAGGAGTAAGATACATGACCTATAAAGCATTAACTTTTTTTGATCTTGACGGTACGCTTTTAGATGAACACTCGCAAATCACATCCGAAATCGCTGAAGCGATGGCGATGTTGCGAAAAAACCAAGTACTGCCGATCATTGCAACAGGAAGAACCGAACCTGAAGTTACCGCCATTCGTGAAGCAGCTGGGATCACCTCGAACATCGTCATGAACGGCGCCTTTATCCGTATTGACGGCAAAGAAGTTTTTTCCGATACCCTTGAACCTGAACTTTGCGCACGGATGTTCCAAGCAGTCAAAGACAATGGTGATGAACTGTGCTATTACAATGAGAAAGGCTATTGGGCTACTGGACATACCGAGGAAATGATTGGTGCGTACAACTATGTCCGCAGCCCTTTACCAGAAATCGATCCTCTGCATTATGAAACAGATCGGACCAATATGTTGTTGGTTTTAGGTGTCGGCAACGATGCTTATTATCATGAGCGTTTTCCAGAATTAACTTTTTATCGTAATACCCCCTTTTCCATCGATGTCGTAAAATCTGGCACCTCTAAAGGGACGGGCGTAAAAACCTTGGTAGAATTGTTGGGTCTAGAAGATGTACCTACCTTCGGCTTTGGTGACGGCAGCAACGACTTCGCTCTTTTAGAAGCCTGCGACCACAAAATTGCAATGGGAAATGGAATTCAAGAGTTGAAAGAGTTGGCAGACTTCGTGACCCTGAAAAATACCGAAGGCGGGATCGTGCACGCCCTGAAACACTTTGACTTAATCTGATTCTTTGCATACAGGCAAAACTATGGTATACTAATGAATGGTAGCGATACCCCTTTTATCAAGGGGATGTTACGGATTCGACAGGCATAGTTGAGCCTGAATTGCGCTTCGTAGGTTACGTCTACGTTAAAACGTTACAGTTAAATATAACTGCTAAAAACGAAAACTCTTACGCTTTAGCTGCCTAAAAACAGTTAGCGTAGATCCTCTCGGCATCGCCCATGTGCTCGAGTAAGGGTCCTATTCTAAGTGGGATACGTTTTATCTTTCCGTCTGTAAGATAAAAAAGAGAGCATCAGACTAGCGATACAGACTGCCTGTCACTCGGCAAGCTGTAAAGCGAACCTTCAAATGAGTTGACTATGAGCGTAGATTTTTAGGTAGCAATATGTTTGGACGCGGGTTCGACTCCCGCCATCTCCATAAAGAGTTAAGCCGGATGAACGTATAGACACGTTTATCCGGCTTTTTTTATTGATACATAAAAAGGCACTTACCCTTTATTTTGGCTCTTCGACATTTAGTGTTGGTAGAGAAAGATACAACTGAAAATTTAGTCATAACCAGTTAGGCAGATTGCTTAA
>NZ_JBLGTY010000037.1:0-16247 GCF_047470845.1 Candidatus Enterococcus avicola
TTATTGGCAGAACTTCCCGAAACGTTAGATGACGGCTTTCGGGAGAAGCTTCAAAACCTTCTGACCTATGAAGAAGGCATCACCAACGCAATAATCTATCCTTATTCCAATGGAAAAATAGAAGCGAAGAATACCCACATAAAGACAATGAAAGGAGTATCCTACGGATTTAAATCATTCGAGAACATGAGAATTAGAATCTTTTTGATCAATCAATTAATCAAAGTGAGATAACAAAAAATCTGAGCCAGAATGAGGTTCATTCTGACCCAGATTTGATTTTGCACAACTCATCAGTCCTTATTGACAAAGAGCCAAAAAAACAGCGGATATCCTTCACGATATCCGCTGCTAGAGTCATTGCGACTTATTTCGTTTTTCTGCTTTTGTTCGTGTGTTTCTTACGAAAAAAGACGATCCCCGCTAGAGCAACAAGGCTCACTCCTGCAATCGAATAGCCTTGAGTGATGGCTGTACCAGTCTTTGGTAGCAACCGTTTGTCCTTTGCGGTCGCTTTGGTTTGTTTGTCAGTCTGCCCTTCATCCGTTGGTTTTTGTTGCCCTTTGTCAGAATCATCTTTCTCTGGCTGCTGATCGTTCTCCTCTGGTTCTTCTGCTTTTTCAACGACTTTGATAGTCGCTGTGGCGGTGACTGCTTCTTGTGAGCGAGTACCAAATAAACGTGCGAAAAAGTTAGGAGTTGCTGCTTCATCAGTGACGATTGAATAAGTGACTTGATAGGTGCCCGTTTTCTTCGTATCCACCGAACCGCCCACCAGCAGTTGCTCCAATGCGAGTGACTTACCGTCACGATCTGTAGCGGAGACAAAATTGTCGGCTGCTGTCCAGTTATCACCGACATAAATCACGCTATCTTTCACAGTCACAGACGTTTGATCTGCCAACACGGTGATTGTGGCAGTTGCTTCGGCCTTGCCATTTCGATAGATGACTTGGTATTTTCCAGGCACATCAGTATTGACTGTACCACTAATCAATACTTGATCATAATCGACTGCTTGTTCGCTTTTATCTGTTGCCGAGACAAAATTATCGACGGCTTGCCACTTCTCTCCTTCATAGATTGTACTATCTTTTGCTACGACCGTTTCTTCGTGAGCAACCACAGTGATTGTCGCTGTGGCGCTGACTTTTCCATTCGTATAAGTGACATCGTATGTGCCTTCCTGATTGGTATCGACGGTACCAGTAACGATTACTCCTGATAATTCAACCGTTGCTCCCGTTTTGTCTGTGGCTGAGACAAAGTTGTCGGCAGCTTCCCAATCGTCGCCCACGTACAGAGTACTGTCTTCGGCTTTGACACTCGTTTGATCTGCCAATACGGTGATCGTCGCTTTCGCCTCGGCTTTGCCATTGCGATAAATCACTTCATATTTCCCTGGTGTGGCGCTATCGACTGTGCCTACTGTTGTGATATCAGTCAGTTTTACTGCGTTGCCGTCTTTATCTGTTGCCGATACAAAATTGTCGGCGGCTTGCCAGTCATCGCCTTCATAAATCGTACTATCTTTAGCAACTACCGTTTCTTGGTTGGCAACGACCGTAATCGTCGCCGTTGCTTTTACTTTTCCGTTTTGATAAACCACTGGATATTGACCTTCTTTGGAAGTATCAACTGAGCCACTAACCGTCACTGCTGAAAATGGTAGGTTTGCTCCTGTTTTGTCTGTGGCTGAGACAAAGTTGTCGGCAGCTTGCCAGTCATCGCCGACATACAGAGTACTGTCTTTGGCTTTGACACTCGTTTGATCAGCTAACACGGTGATCGTGGCAGTCGCTTCGGCTTTGCCATTGCGATAAACCACTTCATATTTCCCTGGTGTGGCGCTGTCAACTGTACCTACTGTTGTGATATTAGCCAGTTTTACTGCGTTGCCGTCTTTATCTGTTGCCGACACAAAGTTGTCGGCGGCTTGCCAGTCATCGCCTTCATAAATCGTACTGTCTTTAGCAACTACCGTTTCTTGGTTCGCAACAACCGTAATCGTCGCCGTTGCTTTTACTTTCCCGTTTTGATAAACCACTGGATATTGACCTTCTTTGGAAGTATCAACTGAGCCACTAACGGTCACATTTGAAAATGGTACATTCGCTCCTGATTTGTCCGTGGCTGAAACAAAGTTGTCGATTGCTTGCCAGTCATCTCCGACATATAAGGTGCTATCTTTAACTTTAATTGATGTTTGATCAGCCAACACGGTGATCGTCGCTTTCGCTTCAGCTTTGCCGTTACGATAGATTACTTGGTATTCTCCTGGTACTTTCGTATCCACTTCACCACTAGTGGTGACTTCTGCCAAGCTTAACGGTTGTCCCTTCTTATCCGTTGCTGAAACAAAATTATCCGCAAGTTCCCATGAATCTCCAACATAAAGTGTACTATCCTTGGCAACGACTGTTTCTTGATTGGCAACCACGGTGATCGTCGCTGTTGCTTTTTTATTGCCGTTTTGATAGACCACTGGATATTGACCTTCTTTGGAAGTATCCACGGTTCCACTAACGGTCACATTTGAAAATGGTACATTCGCTCCTGTTTTGTCCGTTGCCGAAACAAAGTTATCCACCGCATGCCAGTCGTCCCCGACGTATAAGGTGCTATCTTTTACTTTAATTGATGTTTGATCAGCTAACACGGTGATCGTCGCTGTCGCTTCAGCTTTGCCATTGCGATAAATGACTTGGTATTCTCCTGGTGTGTCCGTATCAACTTCGCCGTTGATGGTCACTTCTGCGATTGTCACTGCATTGCCGTCTTTATCCGTTGCCGATAGAAAATTATCAGCTGCTGTCCATGCATCGCCTACATATAACGTGCTGTCTTTGGCTGCTACTGTTTCTTGGTTGGCAACCACGGTGATCGTCGCTGTTTGGCTAACACTACCGTTGATGTATTTGACCTCATAGGTGCCAACGTTTGTCGTGTCGACCTCGCCATTGACTGTGATTTCCGAGAAGGTCATCGCATTGCCATGCTTGTCTGTCGCTGAAACAAAGTTGTCTTCAGCATGCCATTCATCTCCCACGTAGATCGTGCTATCCTTGGCGTCGATCGTCGACAAATCTTCTTCTGGTGTGATACCGACAGAAAGATGATTGCCCGTCCGGTTCACTTGCACCTCTTTACCAAGCTGAAGTTCCTGTGGTATGACGTAACCTTCTGGGACGTAGGAAACATAAAGCGTATAGTTCCCCGTATAAATATCAGTTAATTGGTATTCTCCATTTTCATCCGTTACGACAGAAACGATATCTCCAGTCAATTGATTCCAAAGCGTCAAAGTAACCCCCGCAATCTTCTCAGTTGGTTCTTCGGTATTATAAACATCAAGCGTCGCATTGGTTTTGTAGATGATCCCGCTGGAATCGCCTGCCGAAAATTGCAGATTGGCCACCGTCGAGGTAGCCGTCCGTTTGGCTTCCGACAAGGTATCGATCGTATCAGAAACGATCGTTGCTGAGGCTGAGATTTGGCCGGCGTTTTGTGAAAGGACGTTGTAACTGATTTCGATATTTTTCGTTAGAACATAGTTTGAAAAGACAAGCTGTACGTTCCCATCAACTTCTTTGACTTCATAGCTGTCATCTGGCACATTCGAAACAGTGATCGATCCTAAATCGATTTCGCCATTGGTGTTCCCTAACGATTTTAGAAGGATCGTTGGATTTGCTACTTTTTTCGAGCCATCATCGATATTTTTTGTCGTGACCTTGACCTGCGTCATGTTTTTCGTATTATTGACGGTATTTTGCGTAATGCCAATAATATCTGTCGCCGTATTGGATACTGAAACTGTGGCTGTGCCTTGTTGATTATTAGATAACGGTTCTTTTGCATAACCAGGCACATAAATCGTACTCATTTCCTGCCATCCATTGGCGTATTGATAAGCAATAATGTAGCGCCGATTGGTCGTCCCAAAATCAAAGGTATAATAGTTGGTTTCTTCATCATGGGTGATCGTTGGATAATTCGGATCGCTTTCCTTCATGGCTTGGTTATCATAATAACCGCGATCCCAATACTGTGGATAAATGCCACTGACTTGTTCATTGGAAACATCGATGATCGAAAACACGACATCGGTATTTTTCGGTACATGAGTTTCAACAGTCAAATCACTGATGGTATCTTGACGCGCGTTGACTAAAAACTGATTCTTACTGCTTTGGAGCGTGCGTTCAGAGTACAGTTTCCTACCGGTATAGACGGAGGTGTGAACCGTGTCAAGTCCCGTTGCGGAAATCGTGATTGGAATTGTATCATTAGGAATCGATTTTGTCGGTGCTAAACTGTCTGGCACGTAATTGAAGCCAATATCAAATTGAACGGAATAGGTAATGGGCGACGTAAAGGTGACCATCGTTCCGCCTGCTACTTCTTCAATCGTATAATCTTTTCCTAATGTGTAGTAAAAACTGACTTTTGGTACCTTTCTCAAAGAAAGATACTCTGGATGTTCAATAAACATGTGCAAATTTTCGATTGGTTGTGAGTTACTGCCTTCGATGTTGATGGAAGTATCACTCATGTAAGCACCATTTTGATCATAATTTCCCCAAGCCGTTTCAGCATTGTTGGGATTAAGAACACTGATTGGTTCGACATAGTTGTCTTCAACGATTTTGAATTCTCTATTGGCGATCAACGGTGTCGAGACATTGAGAATGATATCTTTCTGATCAAAGGGTACGGTTATGTTCGTGGAACCAAGAGTGAGATTGCTGTCTTTTGTAGCGGTCACAATCAGTTTGTCCCCGTTATTTTCGACAGAAAAATAATCCGAAAAAGTCATATTTTGATAGAAGGCATCTCTTGCTGTTAACTGTTTCGCCGTGATCGGCTGTCCGTTTTGACTCGAAAGGATGATTTGTTGACCAGCTTTCATCTCCGTCGGCATTTGATGAATTGATACATAGTAGTTTCCTTTAGAAAGGCCATTCATAAAACTGGCAGAAGCAACCCCCATATAATACCTAGAATCGACTTCTTTTTCATCTTTGCTGGTTTTTGCGATAAAGGAAAACCCTCTGTTTTGGGCAGTTGTTTGTTTTAGCTGTACCGAACCAAATCCGGTCGTTGGATACCCTTTTGAAAAAGAAGCAGTATAATCCGTCAGCTCGGTCAGGCTCATCGTAAATTGATAAGAAACCCCATAAGCCTTTTGTTTGTCCATCTGTTTGACTTCAACGGCAGTATTGTAAAGACTATTTGAAGTGATCGTATAGTCCGTCCCTTCGACTAATGCTGTCTGTGTTTCTGGTTTGATCTTTCCTTTGATATCCACCTCATAGCTGAAAACTTTTAACGGTTGGGTCTCAATCTTTTTGAAGGAAGCCCCCGGCGTATCAACCAAATTCAGTGAAAGAGTTTCCGTTCCAGATAATGTCCGATCGTTATTGTAGTAGACCATTCCTTCCATCCCAAAGACATTTTTTTCTGACACATATTGAATCGGATCGACCTCTTCATACAAATCAATCGCATAGCTTGTCTGGTTTTGATCGCCGATCTCAATCGTTAGCTGAGGCTTATCTTCTGAATATAGATAACTAGTCAACTCGATCGAAAAAGAGGCATCATGAACCGATTGATTAAACGTGATCATCAGTTGATGAGCTGCACTATCTACAGCCCACGATGCATTGATCGCTTCATTGGTTTCTTGCACATCACTAAAGCCAAGGCCTTGCGGCAAGTCAAAAACAGCAGTGGTGCCAGCGAAATAATCTTTGTCATTGATTTCAAAATCCAATTTCAGTTTCACTGGACTATTGTTTAAGATTCGTGTTTCTTCCGTTCGGCTGAATTCTTCGCCAGCAATGGTCAGCAGGGTGCCTTTTTCCAAAAGTTCTTGGTCATTGATGCGCGTGCTGATACGAGGTGTCTGTTGCTCTTCTTTGGTTTCTTTTGAATCGGATGTTGAAGAACTTTCTTGTCTCGCATGGCTAGAATCTTCCGTTCTATTTGAGGAAGCCGATGTGCTCGTTTCACTTGGTTCCGTGTTTTCTGAACCAGCTGATGATTCCTCTTTGCTCGCTTCGGAAGAATAATCTGTTTGAGCATCCTCAGCTGCTTGTGCTTCGTTTCCGTTAGCTTCATTTGTCGATTCAGTCATCGTTTCTAGTAGTTGATCTGATTTGTCTAGCGTGTTGACGGTCTGTTCTTGTTCGGTTGTTTCCGCTATCGCCATGACCGGAGTGATCACTTGAGTGATTCCTAGTGCGGTAACAACGATGCCATGACGAATTCTTTTGCTTCTCTTATTCATTTTTTCCTCCAGTAAATGTATGTAATTTTAACTGATTGCCTTACGGATTTTTTTCCCGACTTCTAACTCTTCTCCATTAAAAAAGCACAAAACATTGTTTGTTCGATCGATCATTTTGATTTGTCGCGCATTGATAATGTAAGATTTAAAGACGTTATAATACTCTGGCAGCTCTAATTGTTTGATCACCTTCAAGGAAGTTTCGAGAAATTCGATCGACTTTTTTTGGTGAAAAGCAATTCGGTTTCGCTCTCCTTTGATCGTTGTAATATAGTTGATTGCTTCTGCATCAACCACCATCAACTCTCTTTTACTGACGATTTTTAATAAGTGCTTTTTTCCGAGTAAGGATCGTTTGACTTCGATCGCTTCCGTTAATAAATTTTTTAGCTGCATTGCCACCTCCTTTTCTTTTGTATCGATGATCCCTAAAGGACAGATAAGATTCAGCTTCTTGATTTCGATTTTGGAGGCATAGGCACCATAAAAAGCGATTTGACACTTTTTGCATTGTTCCCTCAAGCTTCCTGCTAATTGAAAACTTCGATCAAATCCTTTCATTTCAATGGAAAATAAGAAGAGGTCGTTCACATCTGTTAGGTATCCGTCAAGAAAAGGGGCTAGTGCTTCAGGCGAAAGAATCTCAACTAAATAATGCGGAACACGACTTTCCGTAATCATTTTCTTCATCAAATTCTCATTAAAAAAGTTGTCATCTACTATATAAACAGCGAAATTGCTCAAATTTGCAGACATCTTAATTCTCCTTTTTGTATCATTTCTAATTGTATTCTTAATCAAAAATGCCTGCTTGCACTTTCAAACGAATTAACGAAACATTCATGCAAAAAAGGTAGTTTAAATTAAAAACAAAGTAAGAAAAGACGCTGTAATTGGTCTAAACCTATTATAGATAAAAAGACACGCTAAAGAGTTTTCTTAAAGCTTTTATAAGGGAGTAAGCGTAGCCAACAAAAAAATATTATGTTTTTTTAACAATATCTACGACAGACTTTCAGGGAAGCGGAAACACTTTTAGGTAAAGTTTTATGATAATTCCATGTGAAAAAAAAACGATTTGAACCCAACATCACAAACGTTATTTATTTTCCACTGGATGCTTCTCTCCTTTCAACGATTGAAGAACAATTATTCATCAGTGATGACATGACCTCCTATTGGTTAATGTCAAAATTTCCCCTTCACTGTTCTCAACAAAATGTGCGGAACACGAAAAAACCATTTATTCTCAATGATAAATGGTTTTCTTTGCGATTCTTTTCATGAGTGGTGCTGCTTTTAGCTATTTGAAAACATTTCTTACTATAATAGTAGACTTTTCCTGCAACCACCGTTGATTTCCACTACCTGCTAGTCATCACTTTTTTTCAATGCTCGCTTCAGCTTGCGATTATGCCAAATCAAATAGGCGATGATCAGACATAAAACACCACCAATCGATAAATAGAGTAGGATCGGCGAAGAGGTTTCTTCAATACTGACATCTTGCTCGTTTCTTTCTTGCGCTTCTTGACTTTTAACTTGAAAGGTAGGCTCTCCTTGCCATTGTTGATCAGCTGCTTTGAGGGTCGTTTTTATTTCATACTCTCCTGATTGCAGTTCGTTTCCATCTAATGGCAGTGCGTAATTCATTAACGCATTGGGCGCTAATTGGATCTCTTTTTCCCCTTTGATCGCTGTTGCTTGTCCATCATGAAACACTTCATAAGCAAGCGTGGCCTTACTAAGATAATTTGCCGCTGTATTTTCCACCGCTAAGATGATGACATTGCGGCGATTGATTTCTTCCAGATGTGCTTCCTCAATTCGGACCGCTGGTGGGATGTCGGTCTCTTTGTTACGGAGCAACACCGCCACTTCTCTGGCTAGTAGGTTTTGGACATTTCCTTGAAATTCTTCACTGCCGGTTTGCTGGACGTATAGTCCCCCTGCCAAAATCCCATCAAAGGATTCAGATGGCATCTGGACTGTCAAGGTGATTTCTTTTTGCTCATTAGGGGCTAACGAAAGGGTTTCATCACTTAAAGTGACGAGTTCTTCGATCGCGTACGGAGCAGAAGGCGTTGCTTCCTCATTTGCCCCAGAGTACTCAACGACACCCGTCATGTTCGTGACCGCTCGATTAAAGGATAGCTGTAGATTGATTGGTTGCTCGCTTTTATTGGAAACCATGACCGCTAGTTTTTCTTCTGCCTTGGGCTCCAGCAACAAATCATAGTACATCAGCTCTTTGTCCCGCTGTGACTCTGGCAATTTGATTTGAACATCGAAGGTATCCAGTGAATCTGCTGCCCCCGTACTGCTCGTACCAATGAAAAATAAGACCGTTAGAATACTTACTACCCAATACTGAAATCCTTTGCCTCGAACTTTCTTCTGATGCATCCTGTCAGATCCTTTCTACACGATATAGGAAAGAAAAATCAGCTAGCATAAAAAGCAGCCGCTCAGGCAAGCTGCTTTTTTTCTGCTAACTGTTACGCAATAACTACTGCCCTATGGGGTCGTCGGCGCACTGCTGATCGTCCAAACGAGGGTCGTTTGGTAGGTTGCTGATTGTTTTTCCGTATTAGCTGGGATCGAAAGGGTAAATTGTTCTAAAGGCATCGACGTTTCACCAATCCCTTCGCCAGCATTGGCGGTCAAGAACGCATACTCATTGTTGATCGCCGCAAAATCAAGCTCGCCATTGGCAATATCACTGGTTCCTGTTGGCGGCGAACTCAAGTTATTGGTCAACGTCCCCGTATCTACCGTTAATACCGCACCGTCCAACGTGCTGTCTCCTGCCGTAAATTGGGTTGCTTGCCGTACTTTGATCGCCCAAGAAGAGTTTGCCTGTCCTCGATTATCGCTGACCGCAACTGCCCCTCTTTGCAGCGTTGACCCATCCCCAGGTAGTCCAGTTCCATCCGTAGTAGCTACCCACGTTTCGGCATTTTCTGTTTGGATTTCATGGGCACCAAAATCTAAATTCGTTGGTAGCTGCGTATTGGGATCACTCCCGCCTTTATCCGGGTCAAACACGATGCCCCCAGAGGTATATTCTACGACACCGGTCGTGTCATCTGCTTGCACTGTCGCACCAATGCTAAGGGCAGTCAATACCCCCAATGCGCCTATTATCGTTTTCTTTGAACTCATTTTGCCATCCTCCTTTTTTTGATGCAAATGATCAATGTCAGACTAATGAAGAATCCGCCTATTACGGGCAGCCAAAAGTGATTGGTTTCTGCAAGCTGTGGCAGCGGTTCTTCTGCGTTAGTAACCGTTTCTTGACTGGTCGGTGGTTCAATTTCTTCATCAATGGAATCACTGCTAGCTGTTTCCGTTGGTCCTTCATAAAACTCAATGTTGCCGGTCGTCGTATTGGCTACTGCTGATGGAACGATACTGTAGAAACTGCCGATCATCAAAATCAGAAGCAGCACAAGGGAATTTTTTTTCATTCTGCTCTTCCTTTTCAAGGTGTATCAGAAACGGTCCACACGACTGTGGCGCGATACTGACCTTGAAATTTAGGTGTTTTCTCAGGTACAAATAAATTGAACTGGGAAAAATTAACAGTCAGTCCACCAGTCGATGCCGCATTTTCCAACGTCACCACATTTTTTTCGACATTTTGCTGCAGGGCAATCGTTGCATTATCAGGTAAAACCACTCGACCATCTGTAAATGTCGAATTGACAGTTCCAAGCTGAACTCTTAATTCGGCAGCTGGCAATGTTCGCGTGCCATTGACCCAATTGGTGGATTGTCTGACCTTGACTTGCCATTTTTTCTGACGATTGCGGGTATCATTGATCCGTAAAATCCCAGTTGTAGCTGCTGCGCTTTGGTCGCCGTTGGCGGTTGCCCGCCATGTCTCACTCTTTTTCGTTTGAATGGCATGTCGGCCAAAATTCAGCTGAGTCGGCAGATTCGTCCGATCCATCGTCAGTGCTTCGACCATGAAATAAATCATGGTTTGGCGACTGCTGATATTTAGCGCACTAAAGTTCAAGAGATTGATGTCCGTCGGCTTTGCCTTCAACACAGAAGCCGAAAAATTGGCGGTCCAATTTGCGGTCAACTGTCCTGGACCCGAAAGTAGCGTAGGAATTTGAACATCCGTTGCTCCTAAAACGGCTGCATCCGCCATTTGTTCTTGGACGGTTGCCAAATTATTTAACGCTGACGTTACAGTGTTAAGCAGGGTATTCAGCAACCCTTGCAGCAATGCACGAACGACACCACCAATATCGATGCCGATCACTCGGATCTGGGTATTTTGAATCGCCGTGCTTAAATTCCGTAAAATTTGCGGGACATTGGTTCCTAAAACGACACCGAGGTTCGAACTCATATTGGCATACAACGCTTCTCTTTGGGTGGTGAACTGCAACGGACTGCTTATTTCTACATTGCCTAAATTACCAACAGTTTTTAGCAAGGAAATTTGCTGATTGACAGCCGTTAAATCGATTTGCACGATCCCGAGATTGAAATTTAAGGAGCTGGTCAAGGAATCAAGCGCTGTTAAGATCGCATTCAAAAGCGGGACATTGGCAATATTGACTGTGGTCGACGTTTTGATAGCTGCTGATCCATTGGCACTGATGCTAGTTCTCAACTCTGCGGGGATCGCCAACAAAGCAAATTTATCCTCACCGTTGACATTGACAGAAGCGTTCAAACCCCCGTTCCCTTTGATCGAAAAAGTCACTGGTCGATTTGTCACACTGCCTGGCCAAGGAGCACTTGCTGAAGTACCACTTGTATTGGCACTCGTCAAATTGCTTAAAATTTCCACATCTAATACGTTCACTGCCGCCTCGGCTTCTTTGGTCGTTGTTAAAAGATACAAATTGACGAAACTGATGCTGGTCAACAAGAAAATCAACTGAGCGATCGTCCATTTGTAAAAACGTTTTTCCCTCCTTCTGCTTTCCATACTATTTCTAACCCTTTCTTTACGAAACGATGATCAATGCTTCAACGTTTTGATTCACTAGAGATACCAGCGGAGGATGTCCACTCCGCTGGTAAAGTCATGCTATTTTTGCTGGTCTTTTTTCTTTCTTGCTTTGAAGAACAAGCCGATTCCTCCGACAACGAAGACTGCTGCTCCAATCATTGAAGCGTACCAGGTTCCTTCTGATCCCGTTTTCGGCAAGAATTTACTTCCCCACCAGCTTTGGTTGTGATTGTTGCTGTTCCAATTATTGTTTCCCCAATTGCCCCAGTTGCCCCAAGCGCCGTTACTTCCGTCGGTACCATTCGTACCATCAGAACCATTGGTGCCATCCGTGCCATCGGTACCGTCCGTACCATCTGAACCATCCGTGCCATTGTCACCCATTGGTACCACGATTGGTGTTGCTGCACTGCGGTATTCTCTGCCACCTGCTGTTGCAAATCTTAGAAAATCTGTCAATGGATATCGATGAATTTCTCTATATCGCGAATGGCTATCGGCTGGATGAGCAAAACAGCTACAACCATCGGTACACGCAATATTCAAACAAGCACGATATCAACCAGTTACAAATTCTATTACAGGAGCTGCAGCAAACCTCTAGCCGACTGAACAATGTCCGCATTGCAGAGGTTCGCTCACGGATTCGCATGCTGCAATGCTTGGCAGAACATGGCGTCTATCGGAAACGTGCGGTTTTGAAATGTGATCGTCAAACGATTATCTCCTATCTCGTTGATGTTGAGAGCTGGACGTTACAAGAAATCCAACTCTTTGGCAACACCATCGATCTTTTGGATAACGACCATAATTTCCTCTTCTTCAAAAAAGTATCCAAGATGCTCGAATACTACATCGATATGGAAAAAGGTCGGGAAATTTATTGCGCACTACTGATCAATTTGATCGAATATACGCTAAAACACCAGCAATACGATGCGACGGAAGTTCTCGTCGTCCAATTAAAACTTTTGGCGACAGACTACAAAGAATTTTTCCACCAAGCCGTCTGCAAGTTTTTCCAAGGCGTGTTGCTCTTAAGAACCGGTGACAAAAAAGCAGGCGAAAGGATTACCACAAAGATGCTAGCTATCATGCGAGAATTGGATCAAGGTGCCCTTGCCGATGATTTTGCTTTACTACTGGATGATGACTACCTCCGAGCATTTGCCTCTTCCGAGTGATAAAGCGGCAACTGCAGCGTTCGTTTAATAAAAAAAGGAAGTGATGATTGCCATCACTTCCTTTTTCAGCTATTAGCTAACACTGCGTTCATCTTTCGCACCAAAGTATTGATACATTGGTTTTTGGCTGCCATTGAGCAATTGATCGACTGTCACAAATTCATAGCCTTGCGCTTTGAGTGCTTTGATGATGCCCGGCACGGCTTGAACAGATTTCGGATGAATATCATGTAGCAAAATAATCGATCCATCGTAAACATTGTTTTGGACAACCTTCAATATCTTGTTTGGATCTTTCAGCTTCCAATCCTCGGTATCAACACTCCATTGAATGATCGATTTTCCTGCTGCTTGGGCGCTTTGTTGATCAATCGCTCCATATGGCGGGCGCAAATTCTTAGGCAAGACCCCTGTCGCCTGATAGATGGCTTTGTCCGTTTTGGTTATTTCCGCTTTGACCTCCTCTGGCGACAACGTATTTAATTGGGGATGAGAATAGGAGTGACTGGCAATTTCATGCCCTTCCTCATGGACTTTTTTCGCGACCTCAGGGTATCGATCCACCATTTGGCCCAATTCAAAGAACGTTGCCTTCACATCATTATCTTTCAAGATTTTTAAGAGATCCAATGTCGAAGTATCATTTGGTCCATCATCAAAAGTCAACGCAACATATTTTTTGTTTTCGTCTAACATCGCTTGTTGCTCTTTCAATTGATCCGCATTGACCAGCTCTGGATCAATAAAGGGCGCAATCTCTTTGTAAGCCAAAGTGATCTCGGATACGCCTGTTTGATTTTGCGGCAACTGGAGCGTTATTTTTTCAGGATCATAAGTAAATTTTGAATCATAGGTGATTCGGTCCATCCCCAAGACCGCATCAAGGATTTTAGTCGGTTCTTTGGCTTGATCCAAAAGCTTTTGTTGAATCACTTGCTGGATTCCTAGCAAGCTGCCTTCATCTGGAACCAAGTCTTTCAAGGATAACTCATTGCCGGTTTTCTCGGAAATAAAAATTGGATCGGCAACCACGCTATCCGCATCTTCAAACCGCCCAGTCTCTCGATTCCAAACATAGCTGTCCGCTTTTAAGGAATAGGTTGACACTTTTGATGCAACTGCTTGTGCTTGAATCCGAGCGATCGTAACGGTCTCTTTGTCGGCGTGCTTTTTGCATAGCTTGTTCGCCATGGTCGATAATTTCTGACTTGCATCCTTTACAGGGATGGCACTTTCTTCTTTTGGTCGGAAAATCAATTCTTTTTTGTCCCCATCAGACAATGTTTCAAGTTTTGCGGGAATTCCCTCTTTGGCCTGCTCTTCTTGGATCGATGCTAATAGCTTTTGCGCGGCAGCTTCATATTTTTCGCGTGCCAATGCTTCTTGCTGCTTCAAAGTAAATGCGATATAGCCCCCAGTGGCGATAATGACGATTGTCAGCAGCGTCATCAATGAAAAGAGATACTTGCGATGGGTTGGCTTCTTTTTAGAAACTTGACGATTGGCGGTTGGCGTGCGTCTTGTCGTTCCCGTTGTTTGCTTTTGATGTGATTCGACCCTCGAAATAGGTGCTTGTTTTTCAGAAGTCGCTTCTCTATGTTGTGAATTATTTGAATCATTGCTTGATTTCTTCATAAACATTCTCCCTCAAACATAATAACGTAAACAAAATGTAACATAAGCGTAATAATATTTCAACAGTGTTACAGAGATTCTTATAAACTTCTCTTTTTGTTCACAAATTTTGAGAATTGTTCTTAGAAATTCTTTATTCTGCTTTTAAGAAAACCAATTCTGCCAAGTATGATATCGTGTTCACTGCTTTTTCTTTTTGTTTAAAAATAATGAGAGATATCTTTTTGTACTTTGATGTTTTTTCTGTTTATAATTCAGCATGTGGCAATTATTATGAAGGATGTGTTCAAAATGAAACACAAATCAGCAGTTTATTTATTCGTTCTTACCTTAATCATAGGATTAACCTATCAATTACTTCCTTATATCCCACTAAACGATTCCGTGTTATCGATCGTCGGTACCATCTGGAATCTGGTCTTCGCATTTAGTGCAGGGTATTTTCTCTTACGAACGACCTTTTTGGAGCAGTTCAAACATTTTCGGTTCACCGTTTTATTGTGGGGTGTCCCTTTCGTCATTTTGACTGGCGTGTTCTTTTCCTTTATTTATGCCGCTATTTTTGGACAACCAACAACCAACTCGATCAGCGAAACCATCACTGTCCAAATGGTCTTTTTGCAAGTTCCCTTTATGCTGATGGGAGAAGAATTGCTGAGTACCAACCTCTTGTTGGCGTTGCAGAAAAGAGGCCTTTCTTTTGCCTGGTCATCCATCATTTGCAGTGTGCTATTCGCTTTATGGCACATCCCAGCGTACGGCTTTCATCCAGCCCAATTATTGATCACCTTGATGCCTGCCAGATTGGCACTCAACTACGTTTGGAAAAAATCCAATAGCGTATGGGTCAGCTGGATCTGCCATTTTCTTTATGATTCCCTGGGATTCATTTCATTTTTAGGTAAATAAGCAACAAAAAGGACAGCTGAAGCCTAGCTGTCCTTTTTGATAGTTAGTAACGCCTTTCCCCAAGGGCTTACTTAATCGCTATTTACGCTTTTTGAAATAAAGCCAGCTTGCCGTGGCGATAAAGAACAAACCAACTACAAACGGGAACAACGTCCCCTGCTCATCGGTTTGCGGCAATCTTTGTGCAGAAGCGCTTTTTTTCGAAACAACAGTCGCCGTTGGTTCTTTTTTATTAGAAATAATGGCGGTTGCTGCGTTTTCTTTTGTATAAACGTACGTCACAGTTGCCTCTTCCTTACCTAATGTACCTTTGGCATTTTGCGGCAGCCGACTTTCGTCTAAAGTGTAGCCATCGATTGTTACTTGATATTTTTCTGTACTAGCATCGTAAGAGTCGCCTACGTTTCCACTAATCGTTTGTGAAGCGTGAATTTCGTTGCCTTCTGTATCTGCGTACTCGACCGTCACATCCGCTGCTGGTATCGGATTTTTTGTGTAAATGTAGGTGATGATTTGTGCTGTTTCGCTAAACACACCTTTAAGATTTTCTGGTAATTGGCTTTGATCTAAAGTGTAGCCTTCGATTGTTAGTTGATATTTTTCTGTACTAGCATCGTAAGAGTCGCCCACATTACCGCTAATTTTTTTAGCAGCGTGAATTTTGTTACCTTCTGGATCCACGTACTCGACCGTTATATCTGCTGCGGGTACGGGATTTTTTGTGTAGATGTAGGTGACTGTTTGCGCGGTTTCGCTAAATATACCTTTAAGATTTTCTGGCAATTGGCTTTCGTCTAGTGTATAGCCATCGATTTTTAGTTGGTATCGTTCTGTGCTAGCATCGTATGAGTCGCCTACGTTTCCACTGATCGTTTGAGGAGAATGAATTTCTTCGCCTTCTGTATCAACGTATTTTACTGTTATATCAGCTGCTGGTATCGGATTTTTTTTGTAAATATAGGTGACTGTTTGCGCTGTTTCTCCAAACACACCCTTACTGTTTTCTGGTAATTGGCTTTCATCCAATGTGTAGCCTTCGATTGCTAGTTGGTATTTTTCTGTACTAGCATCGTAAGAGTCGCCTACATTCCCGCTAATCGTTTGTGAAGCGTGAATTTCTTTGCCTTCTGCATCTAGGTACTCGACCATTACATCCGCTGCGGGTACAGGATTTTTTGTGTAAATGTAGGTGACTGTTTGCGCGGTTTCGCTAAATACGCCTTTACTATTTTCTGGCAATTGGCTT
>NZ_JBLGTY010000038.1:0-15361 GCF_047470845.1 Candidatus Enterococcus avicola
ATGGCTATACAGTAAGATACGATCTTGGTGGAGAAAAAGAGAAGGACATAACAGTGAATTTGCCAGGATCCGAGTTACCACTTAGTTTAAAGGTAAAAGCACATTATACAAATGGATTACCACTTGAAGCGGGAAAAGAAGTACGGTTAAGAAACTTAACAGATGGATCAACGGAAGTACTTAAGAAACAGGTAGACGCTAACGGAGAGGTAACATTTACCGAACAAGATGGCATCAAAAAAGAAGTAAATTATGGCATCGAAACAGATGGAGTAAGAAATGGCTATACAGTAAGATATGATCTTGGTGGAGAAAAAGAGAAAGACATAGCAGTCAAATTACCCGGAGTAACGAAAAATACAAATTCTAAACAAAGTTCGGATAGTAAAGCTAGCTTTAATCATCCTTCTACTTTTTTTAACAACAACAAAAGATCATCTAATCTAAATTATAATAATAGCAATAAAAAAAGGGAACTAATGAATCAAGAAAAAAATAAAGAAGGCAATCGAAATAAAAATACTATGGAGTTACCGAAAACTGGAGAAAAATATAATGGTCTTCCTGTGTATGTAGGGTTATTCACGGCGATTGCAAGTATTATAGGGCTGAAAAAAAATAAATTTTAATGTGGGAAGTATTATTATTTCTCTAATTCTATTTGAGCAATTTAAAATATGAAAATCAATAAAGAGAAAGTTTTAAGTTGTTAAGTAAATTAAATTTCGATTGGAAGCATAGTTGAATAAGCCTAACATGTTACGAAAGATAAATAACCTACTTTTCATTTCTAGAAGAGAATGTCTTGATGCTTATAAACAGATTTAGCTCCCTATCCACTTCAAGTCTAATTCTTTTGTATGCAAATAAAGTATTTTTAGGAGAGTGTTCTCATTAGAGAACACTCTTTTTTTGTTTTGAAAACTACTTACTATACGGGTAGTTTCAAATAGTTTTGTCATCCTAATCTTCAGCAACAGAAAAAAATCCAAATTTTAAAATTTAGGCTTGACTAAAATATATTTTCTGTATACCATATAATCGTGATAATCATTATCATTTAGAAGGAGAAAGTTATGTTAGAAGTGAAAAAGCTTAATGTTTGTTATAACGATTTTTTAGCATTGAACGAGATTTCTTTAAAAATACAAGAAGGTGCTCTAACAGGTATTATTGGTCCAAATGGTGCTGGAAAATCTACATTACTTAAAGCAATGTTAAATATTATCCCTCATCAGGGAGAGGTCTCCATTAATAATGAAGATATCAATAAAAAACTGGTAAAGATTGCATATGTAGAGCAAAAAGCTGATATTGATTTTACTTTTCCAATAAAAGTAAAAGAATGTGTATCTATGGGAACGTATGCCGGAATGAAAGTTTTTCAAAGAATTAAAAATGCAGAATGGCAAAGAGTTTCAAAGGCTTTGGAAAAGGTCGATATGGGAAAATATTCTAATCATCAAATAGGAGAATTATCTGGAGGACAATTTCAACGTGTACTTTTAGCAAGATGTCTTGCTCAAAATGCGGATTTCATATTTTTAGATGAACCATTTGTAGGGATAGACTTAATTAGTGAACGAATAATTATGGATACGTTAAAAGAATTGAAAAATCAGGGAAAAACAGTGCTAATTGTGCATCATGATTTAAGCAAGGTAAAGAAGTATTTTGATAATATTATTCTTTTGAATCGAAATGTAATTGCTCACGGAAGTGTAGAATCTGTATTTAATGAAGAGAATTTAAAAAAAGCCTATGGAGATACTATATTTATTGGAGAGAGGGAATAACATGCTTCAAAATTTTATTAATGGTCTGTATGACTTTCACTTTTTACAGAATGCTCTAATTACATCTGTAGTTATAGGGATTGTTTCTGGAACAGTAGGTTGTTTTATTATTTTAAGAGGAATGTCTCTTATGGGCGATGCTATTTCTCATGCTGTTTTGCCAGGAGTAGCAATTTCTTATATTTTAGGTATTAATTTTTTTATTGGTGCTATTGTATTTGGTCTATTAGCTTCTATCATTATTACTTTTATAAAAAGCAATAGTGTAATAAAAGGAGATACAGCAATTGGTATTACTTTCAGTTCTTTTTTAGCGCTAGGAGTTATCCTTATAGGAGTTGCAAATAGCTCAACGGATTTATTTCATATCTTATTTGGAAACATTTTAGCTGTACAAGATATTGATAAGTGGATTACGATTGGCGTTTCTGTTTTAGTGTTGGTTATAGTAGTTCTATTTTTTAAAGAATTATTAATTACTTCTTTTGATCCATTAATGGCAAAAGCAATGGGGATGAACGTCAATTTTTATCATTATCTACTGATGGTTCTATTAACTTTAGTAGCAGTAACAGCTATGCAAAGTGTGGGGACTATATTAATTGTTGCAATGTTAATCACGCCAGCAGCTACAGCATATTTATATGCAAATAGCTTGAAAACTATGATATTTATTTCTGCAGCAGTCGGGGCAAGCTCATCATTGCTTGGATTGTTTATTGGTTATAATTTTAACATAGCCGCAGGATCAAGTATTGTTTTAACAGCGGCATCCTTATTTGTAATTAGTTTTCTAATCTCACCAAAACAAAAATTTTTAAGAAAGAAGGAGAGATCGTTATGATGAGAAAATGGAAAGTAGTAGTGGGAAGTCTGGGGATTTTGATTGCTCTTTTTATATTAGGAGCGTGTTCAACAAATAGTAAAGATAAAGTGGCTTCGAACGAAAAATTAAAAGTAGTAGTTACTAATTCGATTTTAGCAGATATTACTGAAAATATAGCAAAGGATAAAATTGATTTACACAGTATTGTACCTATTGGGAAAGATCCCCATGAATATGAGCCTTTGCCTGAAGATGTTCAAAAAACTTCAAAAGCAGACTTGATTTTTTATAATGGTGTTAACTTGGAAACTGGAGGAAATGCTTGGTTTACAAAATTAGTTAAAAATGCGAACAAAGAGGAAAACAAAGACTATTTTGCAGCAAGTGATGGCATAGATGTTATTTACTTAGAGGGTCAGAGTGAGAAAGGGAAGGAAGATCCTCATGCTTGGTTAAATTTAGAAAACGGTATTATTTACGCTAAAAACATTGAAAAACATTTAGCGGAAAAAGATCCTGATAATAAAAAAATCTATAAAGAAAATCTAGATAAGTATATTGAAAAATTGAATACACTAGACAAAGAAGCAAAATCTAAATTTGCTTCAATTCCGAATGATAAAAAAATGATTGTTACAAGTGAAGGATGCTTTAAGTATTTCTCGAAAGCGTATAATGTGCCTTCTGCTTACATTTGGGAAATCAACACTGAAGAAGAAGGAACGCCAGATCAAATTAAACACTTAGTTGAAAGACTACGCACAACAAAAGTTCCTTCCTTATTTGTAGAAAGCAGTGTGGACGATAGACCGATGAAAACAGTATCGAAAGATACCAATATTCCTATCTATTCAACGATTTTTACTGATTCAATTGCAGAGAAAGGACAAGATGGTGATAGTTACTACGCGATGATGAAATGGAACCTGGATAAAATTGCTGAAGGTCTTTCAAAATAAATTGGAGGAAAAAGAGTATGGTAAAAATTAAACCAACTACTATACTGATTTATTTATTAGCAATTCAGGAATTGACGAAAAGAAAAAAAAGTTAAAAAATAAAGATTTAGCAAAAATTCTAAGCATTACTCCAGCATCTGTTAGTGAGATGTTGGCTAAACTTAGATATGAAGGTTATTTAAACATAGGGTGTCAATTGACAAATAAAGGGAAAGACTTTATTGACAATTACAAAAAGAGCTTTATATAAAAGACTTTTTATTTAGAAAGGATAAGAAAATGACTATTGGAGTAATTATGATAGGACTTATCCTAATAGCTGGATATAATTTTTTTAAATCTTTCTTGGATTATTTTAGAAAAGGCGAATGATTTAGATGAGTATATTACTTCTTATAGGATTACTTTTTTTATCAGCTATTCTGTTGCTGCTCATTAGTTTAGGTTTAAGCAATGAGTTTAATAATAGACATTAATGTTTAAAAATTTATAGAATTAAAAATATCATATAAGGCGAATTTTCTCATATAGACTAGGTACTACGTGCCACTTACTGAAAGATAATAGAAAATGAACTAAGTTATTTTCAAAAGGATGTACTTCATCAAATTAAGATAGCTTTGTTTGTCTAAACAATCTATCTAAAAAAGATAAGTTCTATCGAGATGATAGGATAGGCTTATAATTAGCCTATAAATTTTTGGAATACAGCTACAATTCTTTTTCAAATTAGTTACTTAATGTTTATTTCTTATAATATAAGAATTGGTCACAATCTTACAAAATCATTAATAAACGAGTTAAACATAAAAGATTGAATAAAACTATAGTTTCTTTCATAATGCCGTTTTAAGTAGAGAAAAGCTACTTAAAACGGTATTTATGTTTTAATGGACTAATAAAAATGAACCATTATTTTTTGCACTTAAACTACAAGTTCTTTTAATTAATCTGATTATCTCTATGTATCGATAAAATCATTTTCAAATGGATATCTATTCATATGAGTTTTATTTCATGTTATTTATTGTTGACAAGAGAAATTTTTGTTGGTAAAGTGTCAATGTCAAAACGTAACGTTTACGATTTGTGGCGTCTAAATCAAAACAGAAGGAGTATAAATGTATATGGCAAAAAAGTCTAAAATTGCTAAAGCAAAGAAACAAATGGCAATGATTGAAAAATATGCAGACAAACGTCAAGAATTAAAAGCCGTAGGAGATCACACCACCCTTGCTAAATTGCCAAGAGATTCAAATCCAAATCGTCTGAGGCTTCGTGATCAGACGGATGGCCGTCCAAGAGGGTATATGCGGAAGTTTGGTATGTCCCGTATTAAGTTTAGAGAGCTTGCCCATCAAGGTTTGATTCCTGGAGTAAAAAAAGCAAGTTGGTAAGAGGAGGAAATATCATGGCAGTACCAGCAAGAAAAACATCTAAGGCGAAGAAACGGTTAAGAAGAACTCATCAAACTGTAGTAAAACCAGAAATTTCATTTGACGAAGCGAATGGTGATTATAGACGTAGCCATCATGTATCTTTAAAAGGGTACTATAATGGAAAGAAAGTAATTAAAGGAGCTTCAAAATAGTTTAATATATAACTTTTAGGAGGGAACCAAAATGGAAATTATTTACCCACCTTTAGTTGAAGAAGGATTAAAGTATTATCTTGAAACGACCCAGCAATCGCTAGATAAATGCACTTTTTATTGTTCGATGGTAGAGAGAGGAATTATTACTGAAACGGGTTTACCGACCCAACAGGCAATTGAAAATGGATTAGTCAAAGATTACTATGAGGACCAAGGCTTATCATTTGATGATTTTTTAAGAATCTATCCAATTTTTGAAGAGTATGACGAGGAGTTATTTCAATGTATCGATGGTTATTGGGAGATACCTGTTGATATGAAAGAAAATTTAGTTTCACAATTGGAATCTGGCGAGTTAACTTTTGAAGATACACAACAAATTCAAGCATATCTTGAAGATCGATAAGTATTGAAGGAGGAAGATTTATGCGTCAAAATATTATTTTGGAATGTGTCGAAACTGGAGAACGTCTGTATCTCACCAGCAAAAATAAACGGAATAACCCTGAACGGTTAGAATTAAAAAAGTATTCGCCAAAATTGCGCAGACGGGCAATTTTCAAAGAAGTGAAATAGCTAAGTGGTAAAAAGGTGACAAAATGGGCATACCAGTTACAATCGTTTCTGGGTTTTTAGGGGCTGGAAAAACAACGCTAATCAATCAAGCCTTGCAAGTCTCACCCTACCCCAGGGAAGAAATTATTATAATTGAAAATGAGTTTGGTGAAGTTGGGATTGATCACAAATTATTAGTTCATAGCGAGGAACGGGTGTTACAACTAAATAATGGATGTATGTGTTGCAGTCTTCGCAGTGATTTATTAGCAATATTGATTTCTTTACTGGAAACAATAGAAGAACATCAACAACCAATTTCACAAATCATCATTGAAACTACAGGTATAGCAGATCCCCAACCAATCATTCAAACACTTTTAACAGCGCCTCAACTAAGAGGAAGAGTATATATCGATAGTTTATTGACTGTTATTGATAGTGACAGTTTTGAATTTATTGAAAGAGAACCACAAGCCCTTAAGCAACTTGTCATGGCAGATCGCATTTTTGTGTCTAGAAAACAAAACTTGAATTTATCTGCACTAAAAAAATTACAGAGAGAAATCAAAAGTATTAACCCTTTATCCGATATTCGAATGTTCACACATAGTGAAACGATTCAAAAAAAGGATTTTTATAATTTGAAAAAATTTAATCATCCCTTAGTTTTTGAAAGTGATTCATCAGAAAATCACTCTAATGGCAAACACTATCATCAACACCATCAAGTACATGAGTTTAAATCAATTCTCTTAACTTCAGATCAAGACATAAAAAAAGATTTTTTACTCCAATGGATTGACTGGTTGATTTTAACCAACCAAGGGAGCCTGTATCGTTTTAAAGGATTGATTGCTTTACAAGAGCAGGATTTTATAGTTGCCATGCAAGGGGTAAACGAACAGGTTAATTTTCAATACACCACTCGACAAAAAGACCAAACCACTATTATTCTAATCGGAAAAATGTTGGATGAAGAAAGGATCAAACAGAGTTTTGATAAATTACTGGCGGAAAGCAAATAATGATAAGTATTGATTGGGGGTAATTTCTAATGGAGAAAACGGATATATCTAGTGCATATCGACGACTTAAAAGCCCGAATATTAAAACTAGAAAAAGGGCATTAAAAATTATCAAAGAACATAAACGAAATAAAATGAAGAAATTAGCATAATTAAGGAAGGAAAAAGAATGAAGAAAATCAGTGTAGGACTTGTTGGGATAGCAGCTCTAGGATTATTGGGAGCTTGCTCCAGCACTAATGATGCAAAAGTATCGAATGATAAAGATGGAAAATTAGAAATTGTAACAACATTCTATCCAATGTATGATTTCACCAAAAACATCGTCGGCGATGAAGCGAACGTGGATTTAATGGTTCCAGCGGGATCAGAACCTCATGACTATGAGCCCTCAGCTAAGGATATGGCAAAAGCTCATGATGCTGATGTTTTTGTATATCATAACGAAAACATGGAATCATGGGTACCAAAAGCTAAAGAAAGTTGGAAGAAAGCTGGGCCTAATGTAGTAGAAGGAACAAAAGACATGATTTTATTGCCAGGTAGTGAAGAAGAAGATCATGATCACGGAGAAGAAGATCACCATCATGAACTAGATCCTCATACGTGGGTTTCACCCAAAATGGCAATTAAGGAAGTTTCAAATATCAAGGATCAGTTAGTTAAATTGTATCCGAAAAAAGCAAAAGTATTTGAGACAAATGCTGAAAAGTATTTGACTAAACTGAAACGGTTGGATGCTGACTATACCACTAGTCTTAAAGAAGCGAAACAAAAAAGTTTTGTGACACAACATGCAGCCTTTGGATATTTAGCTTTGGATTATGGATTGATACAAGTTCCTATTGCTGGACTAAGTCCTGAAGAAGAGCCATCTTCTGGTCGATTAGCTGAATTAAAAGAGTATGTTAAAAAAAATAAGATCAATTATATTTATTTTGAAAAGAATGCTAATGATAAAATCGCAAAAACTTTGGCCAATGAAGCTGGGATAAAATTGGAAGTATTGAATCCTCTTGAAAGTCTTACAAAAGAACAAATGGATAATGGTGAAGATTATATTTCAGTAATGGAAGACAATCTAAAAGCGTTAGAGAAAACAACTATGGTTGCTGGTGAAGAGGTAGTTCCAGAAAAAGAAGCGAAGGATGAAAAGACAGTTGCTAATGGGTACTTTAAAGATGCCGATGTGAAGGATCGCGAATTGAGTGATTATACAGGCGAATGGCAATCTGTTTATCCGTTGTTAAAAGATGGAATTTTGGATGAAGTTTTCGATTACAAAGCAAAACTCAATAAAGACATGACAGCTGCCGAGTACAAAGATTATTATACTACTGGCTATAAGACAGATATTGATACTATCAACATTAAAGACAACACCATTGATTTTGTAGTCAACGGTGAACATCATCAATACACATACAAATATGTTGGATACAAAATTTTGAATTATGAAAAAGGAAACCGTGGTGTTCGTTTTAATTTTGAAACTGATGATGCAGGTGCTGGTCGCTTTAAATATATTCAATTTAGTGATCATGGAATTGCACCAAGTAAGGCAGAGCATTTCCATATTTTCTTTGGTGGAGAAAGTCAAGAAAAACTTTATAATGAAATGCATAATTGGCCTACTTTCTATCCAGCTTCATTATCTGAGCATGAGATTGCTCAAGAAATGATGGCCCATTAAAATCCAATCTTTGGAGAAAATACATGGTAAGAAAAGTATTATTGTCTATGGATTCCAAGAATATTGATGCTTATCGGCGTTATCGATTTGCAAAGCAAATGAGATTAAATGGGAGTACATTAGCTGATATTGCTGCAACTTTATATGTTAGTGTTGACACAGTTCATAGAGCATAAAATAAGATTTAGATTGTTGTTTTATCAAGGTTAATACTGGAAGAAGTAGACGTTTAGAAAAACGACAAAATAGCTTGATTAATTAGTTGTAACACTAGAGTAGATCAATTTTCTTTTATTAGGATTTGATTCTGCTCTTTATTATGTATAGGAATTAACGTATTCAAAAAAATATTTCAAAATTGTAATGCAATTATTTATAATTAACAGTTTTACAATGCTGAAAATGATGATAATATTTTTGTATCTGTTAATAAAAGTTTTGTATTATTAATTTTTTTATGGATCAATACAAGCGAGTAGGAAGAAATATATATATAATAAAATAATTTAAATTGGTGTACGTACAAATATGCTTATTAAAGTATTTTAGACTCTCATACTAAGTGCTATTACTACGGTGAATTCTTTAGGAAACTAATAAATAGTTTGCTTTGATGTTATAAAAGAGACTTTATAAGGTGATAAGATGATTAATCAAAAGCACAAAAAGAAAAAGAAAATTTCTTCCAGTAGAAATTCTGAAAAAATAACTTTTTGCTTAATAGTGAATAATTTAAATAGCAATAAAACTGGCAACACTATCAAAACAAGTGACTCTGTTTGATTAAATACTAATGGTCAAGTTATTAAAATATTTTGTTTAATTAAATAGAATAAGTTTGGAAAATAATTTATATTTAATCCTAGACAATTATTAGTGATTTAAATACTTCAACCATACTCATTAAACTATCGAAGGGCATACTCCCAAAAACTAAAATCAAAACTAGCGATTCTAATGATGTTGAAAACTGAGTTGAACATTAAGTAGACACAATATCTAAAGTGGTGAGGGACCAGCCATAATTACTGCGCTGAAAGTAAAAGAATAATAGAGAAAACTTTCCTGCAAAAATTATTATTACAATTGCGCTGTTTTATTTTACTTTACTATGATAAATGGAGGGATAAAGTCATATGTCTGACAAAAATACTTATGCATGTCGTAGTCAACGTCATAGACAAGAACCTGATACCTATAAAAATTCAGGTCAATTGAATGAAACTATAACCTCAAAAAACGGGAATGAAAACAAACAACTAAAAATACCGAAGAAAAAATCTAATTATAGCAAGTATATATTCGCATTATTTACCGCACTTATTCTAGTAATTGTCGCTACTAGCGGCTATATTGTTTATACATTAAAACAGCAAGAAGCAGAAGATCAAGCCAAATATGAAACTGCTGCAAAAAATCTCATGGCTTCAATCCAAGAAGAGCAAGACCAAATTGGAATTTCAACGAAAATAGATATTATAAATGACGGAGAAAATAAGTGCCTTGTTTACCGTCCAGTTGATGAAAATACTGTTCCTTTCAAAAATGCAAACCAGCTCTTAGACGAGCTTGCTCAAAAGCAACAAAAAAAGCATCGTGAAAAAGAAGTGCTTACAGTTGCCAGAATAAAAGCAACAGCAATATCTTCTAAAATTGGTCAGTATAGAATTGAAGCAGATAGTTTTATCTGGGATCGCAGTAAGGAAAATTTTAAAAAGCCAGACAGTATTTCTGAGAAAGCCATTTATGTTTCCGAAAAAACTGGCAAAGAAATCACAAATAAGGATTTGATTCCAGATGAAGGAAGTCTCTTAGGTATTCAACAGGTGATTCAGCAATCCATACTTGATCAAGCCAAAGAACCTGAAAAAATCATTGATGCTGTATTAACAATGGATAGAATTTCTTATGATAGTAAAATGACTTATACACCTGATGAATTGACTATCGTCTTACCAAAAAATTCAACTGGAACTTCTAAAGTCACTCTAAAATACAAAGATATTGCTCCATTCATTGATACAGATCTGGTTTCGCAAGAAAGTATAAAAGATACATTACCTGCATTAGATGAAAATAAAAAGTACGTCGCTCTTACTTTTGATGATGGTCCAAATAATAGCTCAACACTTGATTTGTTGAATATACTAAAAACAGATAACGTGAAAGCTACTTTTTTCATGTTAGGACAGATGGTGGATCAAAATCCAGATGTTGCAAAACAAGTCCACGACGAGGGTCATGAGGTAGCATGTCATTCGTATTCTCATCCACAATTGAATACACTTTCGACAGAAAAATTACAAAGTGAAATAAATAAAGCTAATAAAGCAATTTTCAAAGCTACGGGTGTCTTACCTCGCAATATCCGTCCCCCTTATGGTGCTATCGATAAAAAGAGTGCTGAGGCAATTGGTATGCCAATTATTCAATGGAATATTGATTCGCTGGATTGGAAATCAAGAAATCCTGAAGCAATCAATAATGTTGTCAAACAGAACATCTTTAATGGGGCAATTATCCTGATCCATGATATCCATCCTGAATCAGTCAAAGCTGTACCAGGATTGATCACTATGTTAAAAAATAAAGGATACGAATTTGTGACGATCGATCAACTATTGTCAGGAAAACAAAAACCATTGCATCAATATTTTGGTATGAATGATGAGCGACTAGTAGATTAACTATCTTAAAAATTTTGATGTAATCCTTTGATTCATTCAAAAAAGAGATTTTTAGATAGAAGAGCTTTGGTTTAAATGGGTAAAACATACTATTATCAATAATAAAATAATCCTTTTTTATTATTTTTGTTGATAGGTAAAATAATATATTTGTAGTTTCTCTTTCAGAAGAAAAGTTAAATAAAAAAAACTGATAAAGTGTGTCAAGTATAATAACTAATATAAACACAAGCACTACATTATTTTTAATTATAAGTCAATAACGGATCTACTTCAAAAATAGAAAGATATCCTGATAGTAAAGATGGTAGTAAAAACTGTAAGAAATTCACTTAAAATGAGCTAAGAAATTTGATGGAAAATTTGAAGTAGACATGAAGAAAGGGAGAAGCAAAAGGCATCTCCCATGTTTTTATGTTTTGATTTCAAATTTTGATATTGCAAGATATACTGCGATCATACACTCCTGATAGCAATCTTGGTCGTATTTTCCGTTTCTCCACGATTTTTTGTGTATCAAAGAGCTAAATCTTTTAAGAATGGCTTCAATGGCTTCTTCATTCCCAGATTTCGCTAAAATGAAATCTTCTTTCAATGTATTCATAGACCCTTTTCCTTTCCATAAATTTAAATGTTTTTTACAGGAGGTGGTCGTATCAGAATTGAAATTAAAATCGAGTGAATAATTTTTAAATAAGCAATTCTTGGATTTTTTGATAAAGGCGATGCTTTAGATTAGTGGCTCCTTGTCTCGTAATACCTAAAGATTCTCCAATCTCTTTATCTGTCTTGTCGAAAATAAATTTTTCAACAAGAAATATCTGTTCTTTTTCTTTTAACAAAGGAATAATCTTAGCTAATTTGGCATCTTCAACTTTAAAAGTTATATTTAAAATAGGAACAGGTTGCTTGACTTTGATTTTATTTTCAGTAAAGAAATTTTGAGGAAATTGATCGAGTTGTTCATGGTCTCTTATCTTTTTCTGCTTTTTAAAATAGGAGTTTGCGGTATTCTCGATGACCTTTTCAAAAAAACGAATAAGTTGGGCATTCACGCGTTCATCATTTTCTGACATTCTACTCACTTCTTCCAATCAAATTTAAAAGGAGAATGAACAGAAAGCGTGAAAAGAAGCTAATGCAATCTATACTTATCAATAAACTCTATAATATAATCTCTTTATACATTGATGTTACTTTACTATCAATGTTTATTTTGAGAAAAATATTATGAGTTAAGTTATCGTAGGAAATGCTTAAACCAAGATGATTGGTTGAATTTTTGAAGATTTCTTTATTTGATAGTGGATGGCCTGTACTTTTTAGAATTGGCACACCGGTCAAACTGATAGTTGAGTATGAAAGCACTTGTTTATTTGTCCTTTCCCCAATATATTGTTAGTAACTCATCCTATCTAGAAATAGTTTCTAATTTTTTAGTGATAATCATTATTTTTATATTCGTCCTTATTCGGCTTATTAAGTGAATTGATATTGTATATTGAAAAAAGTCTCGCTTTTAACTCATATTAATCTCTACTAAGATTCCTCCTTTCTTCGAGTATTATTCTCATTTGTTTATAAATTGCATTTTTTTCTTCTTCTAGTTTCAGCGTTTTCTCCTTTCATTATTAACAACGAGGAAAAAGGCTAAATGGACACAATATAAATATATTTAATAGAAGGGTAAAAAATGATCGTTCATATTGAAATTATTGAAAATATATTTTAATATATTATATGATAAATCGGACGTGTTTTACTATTTTTTAATAAAATGAACGTTCGTTTTCAGTTTTATTTTCAGCTAATTTTTATGTAAGGAGGATAAATAGTATGTTTTATCAAAAAACGGAGAAGCAGTTTAAGTACGCAATTAAAAAGAAAAAAGGAGGAGGTGGAGCGGCTTCTTTCATTATCGGTGCAATTTTTTTAGGAATAGGATTAATTTCTTATCCTACAGTTTCTTTTGCTAGTGAAACAACAGAGATAAATCAATCAAGTGAAATCCAATCTAGTTTGACTAATTCTGGTCTAAAAGAAAGTAATTCAGAAGAAAAACAAAATATTGATATGTCGGAAGATAGCTCTATAAATAACGAACTAGAACTAGATTCGAAAGCAAACGTTTCTGGATCAGAAAATTCATTTGATGAATCTACTAACAATCTAGAAACTACAAATTTATCTGAAGATAGTATTGAAGTTCAGTCAGAGTTTATTATTCAAAATGAAGACTCGACTGATAATGATGCTGTTCAAGAATTAGAAATGAATCCCCATGAAGATAACGGTGATGATATTTCAGTTGAGAATCAGATGACAGGAGCTACAGAAGAAAGTATAAAAAGTAATACTCAAGAAGTAGATAAAGATACGACAATTTTATCTGATACACCAAGAGATTTCGTCAATTTAGAGGACACTAGTACAGATATAGAAAATGCTACTCCACAAAAAATAGACAAAAAAGACAGTACGTCTTTATCAGAGGAGAATCTTTCGTCACCAGCATCAAGTACTTTACGCAGAAGAATTAGGAGTTTGGATGTTCAAACTGGAGAAACTTTTTTAGAAGATTGGGCACTACCAGACAATTCTAACATTTCTGGAACTTTGATTACCCAGACTGGAATTACGTATGTGGGTGTAAAAAAGGATGATCCTACCCAATTGCATTTAAAAATGGCCTATAGAGCTGCAGCAACACCAGCTGCAATTGATTGGATTTATCTTCGTGTGGATCCAGAGCTTATGAAATATATTAAAGAAATCAACATAAAAAATACTGTAAACATCGGTGCGCAAGTTGGTTACCAACGATATTTTGAAAAAGTAGATGCTAATACATTGAGTGATGTAAATACTTTCGGAACCCCGACCGGTGTAAGTGATGCTTATGCACAAGTAGATCAAACAACTGGCGGAATCTATCGTGTATTATTAGATAAATTTTTTACACGTATTCCAGGTGTAAAACCTAAGGACCGAGGTGCGTTATCTGGAAACTGGGGTGTATTTCCATCAGTTCCTCTCGAGGCTGAGAGATATGAAGCAAATATCTATATAAAATTATCAAAAGATGTCGCAGAGTTACAGCAAGAACTTGGAAGGGATAAGTTTGGTGTTCAACTTCGTTTACAAGGTCAATCAAGTTCTGGTGTTGCAACTATTGCTAAAGAAAGTTTAAATAAGAATACTATTATTGATCTTTCACAAGAAGAGCCAGAAGAAAATAGTTCAAATTGGTTAAATTCACCATCTATCCATACAATTACTACTACTTATGAAGGAAAGCAAATGGGGAGCGATGGTCAGTTCAGTAATATTCTCGAAGGAACTGATAAAAGTCTGATTAGAGTTCAGAATACAATCATGAATAACCTTTTATATGGAACGGCACTTGATTTAGGTCGACCTGTTTCATTTAATATTGAGATTGATCCACAAATATTAAATTTAGTTTCAGATGATGATTATATTACGATTTGGCAAGTATACAGAGAAAATAGTATCAACCATCATGACGGTGGATCAAATGCACCTGTCATGTTGAAAAAGAATATGTTTGTAGATAATAAAATAAAAATTGAAGTCAACAAGGATAAAGCTGGTCAGTATGAAAACGGAGTTTACTACGTTAATGCTGTTGAGAGCTTTATGAATACTTTGAGTTCCTCACCATTTGTTGGTGCAAACTTTATTGATATTCCTGTTATGCCTAAACCTCTAATTGAAGATGAAGATCAATTGGTATCAGCAGAAATTAAAACATGGTTTACGGATAAAAAAAATGATCAAGAGAGAGTAGTAAGAAACTCACTTGCTTCAAGTTACATTAATTTATTCCCTACTACTATTAATTTCTATGATTATTCAACCAAGGATACAGAACAATTATTGAAGTTACGTGAATCAACCTATTTAGTTTCTACGTTTGGTCAAGAAATTAATGGAATGGATATGGGGGAAACATACGAAATTAGTAATTATGAGTTTGTGACTGCCGATCCTGAAAGTTTAATAATTACACAAAAAGATGGAAATGTCATTAATTTATATTATAAGAAACTTTCTAGTGATGCTGAATTTTATGAACCAGAAGTAGAAAAAGAAGAAGTCAACTATGGAGGAACGATTGATTTAACGGATAATGTAACTAATCTTGAAGAGTTGCCGGAAGGCACGAAAGTGAACGATGTTACACCAGAAGGTGTCATTGA
>NZ_JBLGTY010000039.1:0-13827 GCF_047470845.1 Candidatus Enterococcus avicola
GTGATATTTCCTCCAGTGTGTTTTCTTATATTTTACACACCTTATCTTTTCTGTCTAGTTAAGTGTAGCCTATTCAGCGTACTTGCGGATAGGGGGCGAGATCCTTTAAGGAAAGCTGCTTTTTTTCTGTCAAGGGATGAGTCGCTCGTAAAAAGACATGGGGGCGAAACCGTCCCAACGCCTCGAAAGACAATTGGGCGCCTTGCAACAGTCGTTCCAATCCTGCTCGGTTTTGCTCATTCAAATAAAGAACCCCAAATTCACTTCGATATTGCTGCACGTCCGTGATTACCTTTAAGGTCGTGGTTTCTAAAAGGCGAAACTGGCGACAGTCGGGAAATTCCTGCAGCAGCTCACTGAAAATTCCAGCCGTGAAATCATAGTGCTGGCTTGCGATGGCGAAGGTTTGACTCGCTGCTTGCTTGCTGGAAAAACGCGTTTGCAGCTGCGCCACTTGACTCAAGATCGGCTGGGCATGGTCTAGAAATTCCGAGCCTTCGGCAGTCAAGCGGGCACCTTGATTCGTACGCTCAAAAAGCTGGACCTCCAATTCTGTTTCCAACTCTTTCACGGCTTGGGAAAGACTTGGCTGTGAGAGATACAGCCGTTTGGCTGCTTCACGAAAACTTCCATGGTCAGCGATCGCTTGCACGATCCGAATTTGTTGAATATTCAATTTTTGACCTCCTTTACAAAGATTCAGACGGAAAAAGGGTCCACCAATCAATAGTAGTCAGTTCTTTTCCTTCTATAATAGAAGCTTCTTAAAAAATAAGACGACAGTTGCTGCTTATTGCTACTTGTGAAGCGGTTATTGCAATTCTTCAGGAATAAACCAATAGCCCGTTTGATTCTCTTCTGCCAGCAGTTCTTTAAAGGCTTCAGAACGATATGCTGCCACCACTGCCTGTGCCCAATCACTGTCTTGGTTGGCTTCTTTGACCGTTGCCACCAGTTCATACTCTTGCAAAATGTCTTCACTTAATAAGCTTTCCTCTGCAGCAATTCCAGCACTATAAACGATGCTGCCGGGAATCACCGCATAGTCTAAGTCTGCTAAGCTGCGGGGGATTTGCGCAGAATCCATCTCGACGATATCCAGGTTATAAGGATTGTCAGTAATGGTTCTTAACGTCGCGTCAATGGGCGCCACTTCGGGGTCAAGTTCGATCCAGCCAGCTTTTTGCAGCAGCAACAGGGCACGGGCGCTATTTGACGGATCATTGGGAATCCCGATGGTATCGTTTGCTTCAATCGCTGCTAAATTGTCCTTTCTGCCAGGATACAAGCCAGCTGGAACGGTAGGGATCGGTGTGATACCCACCAAATCGGCACCCGTATTTTCATTAAAGTTCTCTAAATAGGCGGTATGCTGATCGACGTTTAAGTCGATTTCGCCATCGTTCAGTGCAATGTCTGCTTCCAATACCCCAGTAAAGCCAATATCAGTCACGGTATAGCCTGCTTCTTCTAAAATCGGTTTGATTCCCTGAAGAAACAGTTCGCTGTAAGGTCCTGGTGTCGTACCAACTCTGATTTCTGTCTGCTGCTCTTCGGCATTTCCGGTCACTTCTTCTTGGTTGCCGCAGCCAGAAAATAAGACCAAGGACAACAGACCAATGCCCATACCTAATCGAATCCTTCGTTTCATACCTCTTCCTCCTTTTTTATAAAAAAAACCTTCCCAAAGACAATTCTTTGGGAAGGACGATCATTTCGCGGTACCACCTTCATTTGTTTTTTGTTAAAACAAAAAACCTCAGTCAGTTCATCAAATAAACTGCATTGCGCTATCGGGCTTTCTCCGTCGGGGATTGTTCGTCCACGAATGCTCAAAGGTCATCTTCGGATCGTCTTCCTTACTCGTTTCCACCAGTTCCGAGTTCTCTTGAAAGAAAGGGGGGATCGTACTCTTCTTCTCACTGCATGTGTATGAAATTAGTAGTATCTTAGAACAAGATGAGAAAGTTGTCAATTGCTTTCGTGATAGGTGATTCCAATCACTACGCAGGTAGTAGGGGAACAAATAGGTAAGGGTAAGAATAGACCAATAAGTCAGGAAAAGCAGATGAATGGTCGAAATCGCTTGGTTGGGTTAGAATCGAAGCACAAAACAAAAAAAGAGGCGAGGAAATGAAATTACTTTTGATTGGACACACCGGCACACTTGGGCAGCTTTTAGTTGAAGGCTTTCAGCAACTGCCAGAGGTGGAGCTGATCACGGCTAGCCGTAGCAGCGGCGATCATCAGGTCGAAATTGCGGATGCAGCCAGTGTCAGCCAGCTATTTGCAGCTACTGGGAAAGTGGATGCCATTGTTTCCGCTGCGGGAAGCACAGTGTTTAAACCCTTTGAGGAATTGACGCCAGCAGATATTCAACAATCAGTGGCTTCGAAGCTGCAAGGACAAGTCAACCTTGCGTTGATTGGCCAGCATTTTCTCGCTGAAGGCGGCAGTATCACACTGACTTCTGGAATTATCAAAGACGAATTTATCCCAATGGGCACGCCTTCAGCACTGGTCAACGGCGGTTTGGAAGCCTTCGTGGCATCGGCAGCTTTTGAGATCGGTCATGGGATACGAATCAATGCAGTCAGTCCCAATGCGCTTGTGGGCTCTTGGGAAACCTTCGCCGATTCTTTCAAAGGCTTTATTCCCGTTGGTGACGCACCCGTTTTTGCAGCGTATCAAAAAGCAGTCTTTGGGATCATGACTGGCAAAACCTTCACCGTTTATTAAGAAAAAGCAGAAATAGGAAAAACCGCCAAATCAAAGCTGACTTGGCGGTTTTTGTTCTGCTGAAAAAGAAGCAGCAAGCAGTTAAGAAGAGAGCAATTGGGTTTTCAGCTTGGGCATTTCTGCTTTGAGTTGTTGGCGAGCAAAAGCCAAGTCATTGATCCAAGAAGCAATCGCTTCTTTTTCTAAGAACAGAGGCATTCGATCATGGACTGGTTCAACAGAATCGTTCGCGGCAGTCGTTAGAATGATTGATTCGGTTTCGATTTGATCCTCTTTTTGAAGGATGCGATAAAAACCAGCGGCATAAATCACGTGATCTTGCGAAAAGAGAAACTTTTCCTTTTCATGATTCCATTCATAGAAACCAGACATCGGAAAGACACAGCGATGCTCTTGGAAAGGTTTGCGAAAAGTCGGTTTTTCTTCAACGGTCTCAGAACGGGCATTGATCATCAAATGCCCTTTTTTAAAGCCGGTAAAGCCCCATCTTGTCACACCAGCTACAACTTGTTGTTGTTGATTTGCACCGATGGTTACGACATGATTGGAAGGGAAAACATCATTGACAGCGACAGTCTGTTGGCGCTTGCGGGCTTTCGCCGCGGCTTCTTGATAATATTCTGACAATTCGCCAGTTGTTGGGTCAAATAAGTATCGGCCGCACATGGACGGGTCACTCCTTTTTTTGGATTGGCTGGTGCCTTTGTTTCAGTATAAAGACTCAAGGCGTCAAAACCAACTAACTTGCTTCACTTCTCGATTCAACAAGAAAAGGATCTTAAACATATGTAAAAAGTCAGGAGTATCGCTTGATTTGCTGGAAATCAGATAACAAAAAAAGGCAGTCACCTACTGAGGTTGACAGCCTTTTTTATTCTAGTTGGTTAGCCAATTTTTTTAACTCTCCCGCCGATTTTATTTGCGAAACGTTCAGCATCTTCTCTGCAAGTATAGGTCAATGCAATTGTTTTGTCCCGTGTTCTTTTTCCTTCGGCGGTTAGATAACCATGAAAGATTTTAATCGCATACAATAGATAAACACCTCCTTATCCTTGGTAATAATAACAAATTTACCGCTTACATTCAAGGGATATAGTAAAAGTTTATTTTTTGTTAGTTATTTTATTAAGAATTTATTCAAAGGTTTAAGAAACGATTGAAGGAGAAAGGGAGGGGGTGGAATAGACCAATGATTGCTGTTAAAAGGAAAAAGCTCCTGGGAAAAAGAGGCATGTTTCTGAATTTCCATCAAATAAAGAAACTGACAACTGCTTGAATTATTCTTTTGCTGCGCCAATCGAATAGACCAATCCACGCGAATCAAAATGGCCGAAAGAAAACCTATGATAAAGCATAGCTGCCAAGCAGGGAATCCATCGTAAGGGATAGGGGCAAGTACGAAAAGGGAGAGTGGTCCAAACTAAGCACCTGTTTCTGTATTTTTTGATCAAAGAAAAACACCAGACCTTGTACTTTCACAAGATCTAGTGTTTCATCAGTTACCCCAATAAACAAATCGCCCATCAAATACGGTCGCTTCAACGGTCGTTTGAAGCAATTCTTCGGCAGTCAAAGGCAAGATGTTTTGGGACAAAATACAAAGATCGGCTAAACAGCCAACTTCTAATCGCCCGATATCTTGCCGACTCAAGGCTTTAGCGGCGCCTGCGGTGTGGGCATAGAGGGCATCGGCGATGGAGATTTTTTCTTGGGGCATCAATCCGCCTGCTGGCTGGCCGTTTTTTTCCTGCCGAGCAACCGCATAATACAGCGAGTCTAAAGGAGTCACGTCGATCACGACTGGCGTATCAGTCCCAAAAGCCAAGGTTGCGCCTTGTTCTAGAAAGGACTGAAAAGGAAACATTTGACTGGCACGTTGAGGTCCTACTTCTTCATCGAGGGTCTCATAACCGACTAATAAATGGCTAGGCTGTACGGAGAGTACCAGTTGTTCTTGGCGAACTAGTGGCAGATCAGCGTCATCCATCACTTCCAAGTGTTCCAAGGTATTGGCTTTGCCTTTAGAAAGCGGGTGAGCAGCAGCACTTTCTTGATAAAAGAGGAGTGCTTGTCGAATCGCTTCATCACCGATGGTATGGATGCGCATCGGCCAGTCTTGCTGGTTGGCTTGTAAAATAAAGCGGCGCATCCGTTGAACATCGATCAACGGCATCCCGACATCACCAGCAAAATACGGTGTTTCATATTCCGCTTTTAAAAAAGCCGTGTGCGTACTCGTCACGCCATCAAAAAATTGTTTGACACCGCCCATTTGTACTTTTTCGGAGCGATAAGTACGGTAAGTTTCTTTCAGTTGCGTGATGTCTTCTCGCATGGCTGGATAAAAGACAGTGCGCAAGGTCGCTTCTGCTTCTGTTTGCCGATAAAGAGTGGGGTAAACCAAATCGTCCCAGCTTTCTCCTGTCAAGGCAACATCACCGATCGTCGTAATGCCGTATTGATTGAGCTGCTTCATATAGGTCAGAAAGGCAGCAGGGCTTTGTGCTTGGAATGACTGTAAGACCTTTGCTAAATAATGAATGGCGATCGCTTCTAAAAAGCAGCCGCTTAATTGTCCGCTGTTTTCGTCAAGCAGTGCCTCCCCGCTGATCCCTGCTGGTAAGTTCTCAGGTGTGATCCCTAAAGCAGCGATCCCTTGGCTATTCAACCAAATACTGTGGGCATCACCGGAAATCAGCATGACAGGCGTGTCGGCACAATAGTTGTCGATCGAGTCTTTCGTCGGGTAGACTTGCTGACCAAAATCACTGCTGAACCAGCCGATGCCGATTTTCCATCCATGGGTGATGGGCAAGGCGGGCACTTGCTGGGCAACGGCTTCTTCTGTCACTCCCGTAAGATGGGTCAGTGCCCCTTGATGGAGTAATGCGGAAAGATAAAAATGAACATGAGCATCAATAAAGCCTGGGATGATCATTTGTTCTTTGAGATCAATGACCTGGGTGTCTTCAGCAAGTGTTGGCAGCGCTGAAAGAGGACCCACAGCCGTGATTTTCTGGTCTTCTATCAGGAGAAAGCCCGCAAAAGTCGTTTTTGTTTTGGTATCAAAGATGTGTTCAGATTTTAGTAATAGTGACAATTATAATCCCAACTTCCATTCAAGGAAAAAATCGTTGTAAAGCTCAACTGCTTCTTTTCCTAAGTATTCATAATGTTCCATTTGTTCCATCGCACTTGGCTCAGGGTAGAAAGCCTTGTCAGCAGTAAGTTCTACTGGCAGCATAGCTTTGGCCGTTTCACTCGGCGTGGCGTAGCCCACGTATTCGGCATTTTGTGCGGCATTTTCTGGTCGCAGCATAAAATTGATGAAGGCGTAGGCTCCCTCAAGATTGCCAACGGTTTTCGGGATCGCAAAATTGTCTGTCCAAATCGCACCGCCGTCATTGGGAACGATATAGGTGACGGCAGGATTTTCCGCCATCACATAAGCGGCATCGCCCGAATATCCGATTCCTAAAGGGGCATCGTTGTTGATCATCAAGGTTTTGATCTCGTCGGTCAAAACTGCTTTGACATTGGGACGGATACTTTCCAGCTTCTTCAAGGCTTTGGCGACTTTGGTCGGGTCTTTTTCATTTTGGGAAAGACCGAGCGTCTGTAACGCGATTCCTAAGGTTTCGCGAGCACCATCCACCATCAATACATCATTTTTAAATGCAGGGTCCCATAAATCACTCCAGCCATGGATCGAAGAAACATCAACTTCTTCAGTATTTGCCATGATTCCGATCGTGCCCCAAAAATAGGGGATTGAGTAGGTATTGTCAGGATCAAAGGCTTGATCCATCAAAAAAGGCGACAGATCTTCCGTTCCCGTCAATTTCTGATGGTCTAAAGGCACTAACAGTCCTTCTTCGATCATTTTCGGAATGATCGATTCGCTAGGGAAAACCAAATCATAGCGCGAGCCGCCTTGTTTGATTTTCGTTTCCATCGCTTCGTTGGAGTCAAATGTATTATAAATCACTGAGTAACCAGTCTCAGTTTCGAATGTTTTGATCAATTCGGGGTCAATATATTCGCCCCAATTGTAAATAATCACTGTATTTTTGTCGGACGAAGTTGCTGCCCCCGATTCTTTCGTTAACACCGAAGCACCTAAAAACAGCAACGCGGTGATGCCGATCACACCGCCAAAAAATACCCACAACCTTTTCAATTCATCAATTCCTTCTTTCTCTACAATTTCGTATTTCTTGAGTAGCGTAATTGATTTTTAAAGAAAAGGCAATAAAAAAATGAAGAAAAAATAAACCCATTTCTTTCAAGGCTTTGAAGGAGGAACGGCTAGGTGGCTGGGGCAGTTTCCAAACATATCATTTGTCAAATTCCCTCCTTTTGCCTAAGCTAGGGAAGTGAGAAATCAAGGGATGGAAAAACAGGAACCTCTCTTTGATGAAGAATGAATGTAAGGAGTGAAGCATCAATGGAAACACGTGCTGTCGTTATTGAAGCCTATGGTGGAAAAGACCAATTAAAAGAAGCAACGGTCCAATTACCAGAATTAAAAGCAAATCAATTATTAGTCAAAGTTGCCGCAACGTCCATCAACCCGATCGATTGGAAATTAAGAGAAGGCTATTTAAAACAAATGTTTCCGTGGGACTTCCCAATTATTTTAGGCTGGGATGTCGCAGGGGATATCGTAGAAATAGGTGCTGACGTGACAGAGTTCAAAGTTGGTGATGCAATCTATGCCCGCCCTGAAACGACTCGTTTTGGGACGTATGCTGATTACGCCATCGTGGATGCTGAGTTAGCAGCGATCAAACCAGAAAACCAAAACTACGCAGAAGCAGCTGCAGTGCCATTAGCTGGTTTGACTGCTTACCAAGCGTTGTTTGAACACGGTCGTTTAAAAGAAGGGGAAAAAGTCTTGATCCATGCCGGAGCAGGCGGAGTTGGTACCTATGCGATCCAACTAGCAAAAGCAGCTGGCGCTTACGTCATCACGACGGCTAGTCCTCGTAACCATGAGTTATTACAAAAACTTGGTGCCGATGAGATCATCGATTACCACACGACAGATTTTGAAGAAGTCTTGCAAGACATCGATTTGGTCTTTGATACGATGGGGGGCGACACCCAGAAGAAAAGTTTCACTGTCTTAAAACCTAAGGGCCGTCTGATCTCGATTTTGAGTATTGAAGACGAAGACTTGGCAAAAGAAAAAGACATCTTCGCCAAAGCAGTTTGGTTACGAACCAACGGCAAACAATTGGCAGAATTGACAGAGCTGATCGAAGCAGAAAAAGTCAGCAGTATCATCGGTGCAACCTTCCCATTGACAGCACAAGGAATTTACGATGCCCACGCATTGAGTGAGACACACCATGCAGTCGGCAAGATCGTTGTTGAAAACCAAGACAATTTCATCAGCCAAGACGCAGAATAAAGGAGGCTGAACCGATGCGCTTATGGCATGAAGCACTGATACCTGCTTTGCCTCGGCAGCAGCTGTTAGGCCAGCATCGTGAAGCAGCAGCCTTGCGGGGGCTAGGCTGGGGTAAAAAGCACGCAACCGTCGATTACGTTTTTACCCATCCGCCCTATAAATTGTTTCAATACCATCAGTTAGTGCTGGATGAAATGACCCGTCGAGGCTATCGGCCAGCACCTGAATGGTACGATCCAGCGTATCGTGGCAAAAATCTGCCGCTGGAACCATCCGTTCAAGCCGTCCCTTTGACTAAGCCGATCTATCCAGAACATGATGAAGCATACTTGGAAGAATGCTTAGTGAATCTCCATAGTAAAGGGATCTATCTTTAAAGACCAAACACTTTCCTGAATTTTTGTTCGGGAAAGTGTTTTTTTGCTTTAAAATCGACAACTTACAAAAAGTAAGCATATTGTTCGCAACTTTTTTTGTTCCTTGTTATAGTGAGAACAGAGAATCAGTAATGAGAAATGAGGAAAAGAAAATGACCATCAATCACAGAAATCTTGAATTTGGGTTAGATACTTTTGGCGATCTAGCCTTTGATGATACAACGAAAGAACGGATCAGTTACAGCGAATCGTTGCGCAATATCGTGGCAGAAGGAAAATTAGCCGATGAAGTCGGCATCGATGTCATTGCCTTAGGGGAGCACCATCGGGAAGAGTATTCGATCTCAAGTCCTGATACGGTACTAGCGGCTTTAGCGATGGTTACCAAAACCATCAAATTAGGTACCGGTGTAACTGTCTTGAGTTCGGATGATCCCGTGCGGGTCTACGAACGGTTTGCGACCGTTGACGCGTTGTCGAACGGTCGTGCACAAATCATGCTGGGACGAGGATCTTTTACTGAATCATTCCCTCTATTCGGCTATGACTTGCAAGATTATGAAGAACTATTTGAAGAAAAAACAGCGATGTTTAGTGAACTGAGAAAAGGCAAACCATTAACTTGGGAAGGCAAGTTCACGCAATCCTTAAAAAATGCCGACGTTTTTCCAAAAATCGAGGGACACCAATTAGATACCTATGTAGGTGTCGGTGGAACCCCTGAATCGATCATTCGTGCCGTCCGTTATGGGTTTCCCGTTATGTTAGCGATCATCGGTGGCGAGCCTGCTCGTTTTGCGCCCTATGTTGATCTGTATAAAAAGGCAGCGCAGCAATTGGGGCAACCGATTTTGCCAATCGGCATGCACTCCCATGGTGTGATCGCCGACACCGACGAAGAAGCCTATGAAATCGGCTGGAACTACATCAAAAAGAGCATGGACAAAATCGGTCTTGATCGCGGCTGGCCAGCCATGAGCAAAGAGCGCTTTGACTTTGAAGTCGAACATGGATCTTACTATGTAGGCAGTCCAGAAACCGTGGCGCAAAAAATCGCCCGTATGATGCCGCAAGTCGGTGTAGAACGCTTTGATCTGGTTTACGGTACTGGCGGACAGCTGCAAAAAGACCGTTTCAAAACGATTGAATTGTATGGAACCAAAGTGATTCCACGGGTGAAAGAATTGTTGGCAGCAGGTGATAGCAATGCCTAAAACCATCGGTATTTTAGGCGCAGGCAAGTTAGGCTTAGCACTCGCAAATCTTGGTGCCCAGGCGGGCTATCGGGTCTTGATCGCCAGTACGAAGCCAGCAGAAAAAATCGCCTTGTCCGTTTCTGTGTTGGCTCCGGGAGCGATCGCAAAAAATGCCGTTGAGGTGATGACAGAAGCCCAAACGATCCTTTTGGCAATCCCATTGAGTAAGTACCAACAGCTGCCAGCAGAAGCTTTGGCTGGCAAGCTAGTGATCGATGCCATGAATTATTGGTGGGAAGTCGATGGCAAAGAAACAGAATACTCATCCATCGAGCAGACTTCTTCGGAACGTGTGCAACGCTATTTTTCCCAAAGTAAAGTAGTCAAAGGATTCAATCATATGGGGTACCACGATATCCAAGAGGAATCCTTGCTGACGAGAACGGCTGCTCAAGGAACTGCCAAAAAAGCCATCGCCATTGCTGGTGATGACCAAACCGCCCTCGATCAGATAGCAGAAATCGTTGCTGCCTTCGGCTTTGATCCCTTTCCTATCGGTGCTTTAGCTAATGGCATCATGTTAGAACCCGGCAGTCCTTTCTTTGGTGCCAATCAAACCAAAGAGGGATTGACGGCATTGATGAAGGCGTTTTGGAGCAGTGAGAAAGGGCAAGCGTTTCTGGCGCGTCCTTCCGCTGTGAGTAACAAGCAGCAGGTTCCTCAGTAAAAGAGCCGGCTCCACGTACGGCTGGATACGATAAAAACAACCCTCTTCTCAAAAAAAGAAGAGGGTTTTTCCCATCCAGTCAAATCAGCACGTGGTCGCTAAAAAATACAATGTGATTGTTACGATTGTGATTCGTAAGCAGTGGTTGTTACGTTTACGTCTCTGCCAGACGTTCCATAGTGTACATATTAGCCTGTACCTGCTTTGTGCTCGCCTTTGACACCCACCCATGTTTGTTAAAGATCGACTAGCCAGTTGGTTTGTTGGATCTTTCCATCTAATTCTCGCAGCTGTTTGGCGGTCGTATTCAATTGCTCCGTTAGCGTTTTTGTATCGATCGTGCGCACCAGTCGAATTTCGTTGCGACCCATTCGGGGAGCTGCTTTGGTTTCATCCAGTGCTTGCGTAAGCAGTGCATGCTTGCGGCGCAGCTGTTCTCGCTGTTCTAGTGCTTCCATCAGCAATAACGCACTATCTGCTAAAGAGGCAGTCGCATTTTTCCGATTGATGGCTACGACTAATTCTGAATACTGTTGATTGATCTCATCGTATTCCTTGAACAATTCTGTGATACTACGATCCAAGGTATCGCCTTCTTGGACTAACACACTGCTAGAGATTTCGTTGCGCAATTGAAACAGACGATTGTTCAAATCTCGTCTTAAAAGTAACGCTTCTGCTAATTTCATTTTGGCACACTCCTTTTTACAAATGAGAAGGCTTATCTAGTTCTTATCCTAGAGAAGAACGTGACGAAAGGCAAGCAAGACGCAAAACAAGCTCTGATAGAAAAATCATAAAAAACTGAATATTCGCAATTCTTGTTGACTTCCAAAAACACCAATAGTATACTTTAAAACAATCATGAAATAGACAAAAAAACGTCATTTACCTGTTTTTTAGATAAAAAGAAAGACGATGAAGAGAAGAGTAGCTTTGGAATCTGTTAGAAGAGAACCCGGATGGTGAGAAAGGGCAGCAGAAAAAAAGTGAAGATGAGCTCTGAGTGATCTGATTTGTTCACGCAAATCAGACGGAAAGCAGCCGTTACCGTGCCAAGTATCTTAGCGTACTGTTGAGGTGCCATTTGTGAGAATGGTGCGAAAAAGGGTGGTAACACGAAAATCTCGTCCCTTTGTTTGTCAAAGTTGATAAGCAAAGGGATGAGGTTTTTTCTTTTTATCGTTGAATGCGTTTTTTGCTGTCATGAAAAACACTTGCGTTGGTTGCGCAATCACATAGGAGGAAGAATGAAAATGATCTGGAAGAAGCGTTTATTGGTTGCAGCAGGAGTGATTGGGTTGACCCTTTCTGGCTGCACGACAACAGGAAATACCGAGGGATCAGAGGCTGAAACTAACGGTGTGCCGAATCAAGCGATTGCGGTGAGTCTACCAGCTGAGCTGACGACTCTCGATACGACCCAAACGACGGATAAAGCAACGTTTACCATCGTACAACATTTATTCGAAGGGCTCTACCGTTTCGATGAAAACAGTGAACCAGTTCCAGGCTTGGCAGAAGGAGTCGAAATCAGTGAAGATGGCAAAACCTATACCTTTACTTTGCGAGATGATGCGAAGTGGAGCAATGGCGAAGCGATCACTTCGGCTGACTTTGCTTATGCGTGGAAAAAGTTAGTTGATCCAGCAACGATGGGACCAAACGCCTATTTGTTGGATAATGTAGTCAATAGTAAAGACATTCGTGAAGGCAATGCAGACGTAGAAACGATTGGTCTGGAAACCCCAGATGACGCGACCTTTATCGTACAGTTGGAGCAGCCGCAGCCTTCGTTTTTATCCTTGATTTCCATCGGCTGGTTGGCACCGCAAAATCAAGCCTTTGTTGAAGAAAAAGGCGAGACCTATGCCCGGACAAGTGAAGATTTGTTGTATTCTGGTCCCTTTGCTTTAACCGATTGGCAACAGACAGGAGACGAGTGGACGCTAGTGAAAAACGACCAATACTACGATGCTGATGTCATTCAATTGGAGGAAATCAAAGGCTCCACCATCAAAGAAGAAAATACGGGGATCCAATTGTTTGAAAGCGGCGACCTTGATTTGCAAAAAATCAGCGGGATCTACGTCCAACAATACGGGGACAATGAAGAACTAGTTACGCAAAACGATGTGGCGAACTTTTTCTTAGACTTCAATAAAACCGCCAAGGATGCCTTAGCAAATGTTCATGTGCGTAAAGCAATCGCGTTGGCGATCGACAAAGAAAGTCTCGTGGATAATGTGTTGAACGATGGAGCGAAAGTTTTAAATGGATTGATCCCTACTGGCTTAGCTGCGAATCCAAATACTGGCGAAGATTTTCGAGCATATAGCGGTGATTATAATCTGTATGATTTAGAGGCTGCCAAGGAAGAGTGGGAAAAAGCCCAAGCGGAAATTGGTGAAAGTACGACGCTGCGTTTATTAGTGACAGATGATGACAATGGTCAAAAAATCGGGGAGTACTTGCAAAGCCAACTGCAAGAAAACTTGCCAGGCTTGTCGATCTCCATCAACAAACAGCCACGTGCCAGCTTAAATCAATCAAGAGCAAATAGTGATTATGAGCTTTCCGTTTCTGGCTGGATCGCTGGAAGCAGTGACATGGATATGTTCTTTATCTTATACAAAAACGGCGCTTCCTTTAATTACGGCGGCTATGTCAATGAAGAATATACGGCGTTGACGGAAGATGCGCGCACCGTTCATGCCAATGACCCCGATCAATATTTTGAAGATTACAAAGCGGCAGAAGAAATTTTGTTGGAACAAGATGCTGCGCAAGTCCCTCTTTACCAAAGTGCTTCAAATTATTTGATCAAATCAAATGTTAAAGACATCCAATTCCCAGCTTATGGTGCGCATTTCTTTTTCCGCACCGCCTATGTTAGTGAATAAGGGGAAAAATAGTTGAATGAAACGCGCATGTTTATTCGATGAACATGCGCGTTTTGCAACAAAAAAAGCAGTTCAGAAAGCTGAACTGCTAAATGCGGAAGATGGGAGTTGAACCCACACGAGATAAACTCACACGCGCCTGAAGCGTGCGCGTCTGCCATTCCGCCACTTCCGCATAAGATAAAGATAATCCTTTCTAGGAAGAAAATCAAGTCCAATCTCACAAAAAGGAGCCCGCCAGCGGGGACTGGCGGGAAGGAGTAAAAATGAAAAAGTGTTAGGGTTGTTCGTTGGTATGCATTTATAATAGCGGGAAAATGTGAAAAAAAGTTGACGAATCAAACAGAATTCCGAGAAGAAATCGCCAAGAAAAAGTGAAACCATTTAGAACAGTCAGAAGGCAAAAAGGAGCCCGCCAGCGGGGACTGGCGGGAAGGAGTAAAAATGAAAAAGTGTTAGGGTTGTTTGT
>NZ_JBLGTY010000040.1:0-12807 GCF_047470845.1 Candidatus Enterococcus avicola
TTTTTTGGACTTAACTGTTATAAAATATTTTTTTGATTTAGCTAATTTTCACTTGACTCTATATAGTTAGTCTTTCTCAGCAAGCTGTCTACCCATTCTTGAAAGGCTGCTGTAAAACGCAGCTCGGAAAGATTGCTTACTTGATAAATCACTTGATTTTCTGTTGGTTGAAGCGTTGCTTTTTCAGCGTGAAGCACAAGATTACTGAACGGTAAGGTTAGACGGGCAGGCATCTCGACTTCTTCTGTTTTTACCAACGTGAGCTGGTCAAAACCAAACGTTGTGACCGTATAGGCTCCTTCTTCAAAGACCCATTCTTGATCAATCGACAGGACAGGCACTCGCTGAGGCGGCAATGGCTTTTGTTTGGCTTGCAGCAGATGCTTACCGAGATTTTCAAAAAGACTGTCAAAGAAGGTCATCCACGGGTCACGCAGAACTGGCAGGCTTTGATTGAAGCCATCATAAATGATCTGCAAATAAGCCAAGTAGTCTTTTTCTGATAATTGGTGTAAAGCAACCCCATAGACCCAGCGATCCTTGCCTGAAAAAACGCGGACGACGTTTCCCGTCATCTCTGCTTGGTAGCCATTACGGGTGATTTTAAACGTCAGCTGCGCATCTGGCGGAAAATAAAGAGGAACGTCAGAAACAAAGGACAAGCCGTTTTCTGAGATATTTTCTGTCATCAAAGAATAGCTGGCGTCTTGGTCGGAAACTTCAACAGGATAATGGACTCTGAACCGTTCCGTCGTTCGGTAAATCGGGCGACCGAGATAAAATAAGACCGCAAAGGTTAAGTTAAAGAAATGGGTCAGCAACCAGAAAGTCAACACGCTGCCATAGAAAATCTCTGAGCCGAATTTGCCGTAATTAAACTTCACTAAGCCGATAATCGTCAAAATCAACAGCAACAAATGCGGCACCACAAACAACAAGTCTTTTTTAGACTGAGTTGCTGCTTTATTGGTCACTTTGAAACGGGTCTCTTTGATGCCAATGGCTTGTAAAAAGACAGGAATCACTAGGTAAGGTGCAAAAATCGTTTCCTGGATCTCGCCCCAGCGCTGCGTTCGAATATCACTGCTCAAATCCTGCATCGCCAAATGCAAGAACGTATAGCTTGGCAGCCAAAACAGCAGCAAGACCCAAAAGTTGGTCTCTACGACCCTTACATTAAAGACGGTGTACAAAATCGGCGCGAAAATAAACAGCAACCGACGTAAAAACGACCACCAATACAAATAACTGTTTAAGAAAACCATTTTTTGCGCCAAAGACAACGTCTTGTTCTTAAAAAGATGGAGATTGTGGACACTTTGGACCACTCCTCTTCCCCAGCGAATCCGCTGCTTTAAGGCACTTGGGATATCAATGGGAGACAGACCGCTGGCCATGGGCTGCAGTGTTGATAAACTGCGATAACCTTGGCAATTGATCAAGGCGCCTAATTCAAAATCTTCCGTGATCGTGTCCGTCGGAAATCCGCCAGCGGCTTCGATCGCTTCTCGTGCGATCACCGTATTGGAACCTGTATAAATAGCTGTATCATGGGCGTTGTTCAAAACATTGACTTCTCTGGAAAAGAAGTCCTGCTCGTTAGGGATCGCCGCTTCTGAAAAAAGATTGTACTGAAAAAGATCCGCATTGTAAAAGCTTTGCGGTGTTTGGACAAAGCCCAACGGTTTGATGGTCTGATCTTTGCGGCGTTCCTGCTGATTTGCCACAAAATATGGCACTGTTTCCAGCAAAAAATCTGAGTAAGGAATCATATCTGCATCAAAGGTCGCCACTAGCGGCGAATTGGTTTTTGACAATGCATGATTGAGATTGCCTGACTTGGCATGCTGATTGCCTGTCAATCCGATATAGCCGATGCCAAATTTATCTGCCAGTGCTTTGACCTCTGGACGGTTGGTGTCATCTGACAAGTAGATGTGAACTTTTTTGGGATCGGGGTATTTCATATGAACTGCCGCATTGACTGTTTTTAATAAAAGCGGCACTTCTTCATTATGGGTAGCAATCAACACATCGATCGCTGGATAGTCGGCTTCTGGCACGATCGGTTTTTCAAAAGGCTTTGCTTTGTTTTTGTTCCAAATCAACAGCAAGCCCGTAAAGTTCGATACGATCTCACTGCCCCAAAGCAGCAAACCAAACAGTAAGGCAAACCAAGACTCGTGCCATGGCAATGTATACAGCCCCCGCCATGATAAATAGATCAGCGAAAAGACAAACGCCAGAAAGTAAACGACTTTTTTCGCCCAAGGCAAACGTTTTTGTTCCACCTCAATCACTCCTTAAAGATGACATTTTTTTGCACATGGTAACTAAAGAAAAAGAGCAGGCAATCGACGCCTATTTTTAACAACACAGAATCCCCGATCGGCAGGATCAAATAGATCAGGTAGACGAGGAAAGAGGACAGCAAAATCTGTACGATGACTAATAAAAAATACTGCAGCATACTGTTCTTTGTCCGTTGACCAAAAACAAGCTCGCGATTGATGTAGTAATTGACGATCGCCGAAATCAAGCGGGCACCCAACGACGCGATCACGATGGAGGACAGATCGATGACAGACAAGAAATGGATCAATAACGCATAGGCGATCACATCGACAAAAAAGGAGACCACAGATGAAAACAAATACTTCAAAAAGACGCTATAGATAGCGACGGAATCTGCCAAGACCCGAAAATGGGAAGAGGCATTTTCTTCAATATAGATGGTGGCGATCGGTTGCGAGAGAATCGGCCACCCCCGTTTCTGGGCTTCGATCAGCATCCGCGTTTCATATTCAAAGCGCTCACCTGAGATCGCCAACAAATCTGTCATGAATTTCCGAGGGAAAACCCTTAAGCCCGTCTGCGAATCCTCGATGGCAAGACCAGTCGCTAAACGTAGGATATTTCGGGTCAATATGTTGCCGAACTTACTCCGTAAGGGCACTTCTTTGCCAAAGGATCGGGTCCCTAAAATAATACTGTCGGGATGGGCTTGGGCCTTTGCTAAACAAGCCATCATATCGGTATACTCATGCTGCCCATCCGAATCAATGGTCACCATAAATTCAACAGCTGGCTGGTTTGTCAGCACTTCGGTGAGGGCGGTTTTGATGGCTGCGCCTTTTCCAAGATTCTTTGGATGGGTCAAAACCTGACAACCAAGCTGCTGTGCCAATGCCGAAAAGACAGGCTGATAAGCTGCCCCACTGCCATCATCCACGACCAAAATCGGCAGGTGCTGGTTATGCAAACGAATTTTCTCCACCAGAGCCAGCAGTTTGTGGTCAGGTTCTAGCGAAGGAATCATGATTAAACTATTTTCCATATGCGCTCCTCATTTAAGGTAGTATTTTTGAAAATAAAAAAGAAAAGAAGCCAACTCCATCAGTAAAGACAGAGTTGGTCGCGACCGCTGCGCTTGGCTCGATACAATGCTTGATCGGCTCGTTCTTGTGTTTGCTGTAGCAACTCGCCCTTTTGCCGTTGTGCGATCCCAATCGACAACGTGATGCTGACCGAATCGCCTGCATCCAAGATGATCTCTTGGTAACGGATGCGCTTTTGGATTTTTTCGAGGAGATAAGCAGCAGCCTGTGCGTCTCCTTGGATCAAGATCGCAAACTCTTCCCCACCGATGCGATAGACAGGATTGCTCGCCGTACAGTAGGTCGAAAAAATACGAGCGATTTCTTGCAAAATCACATCCCCAGCACGGTGTCCGTAACGGTCATTGTAATTTTTGAAATGATCGATATCGATCAAAGCGATCGATAAGTCCACCTCGGTCGTGTCTAGGCGTTGGCGGTCATCTTGAAATTTACGGAAGTTGTTCAACTGCGTAAGATCATCGATTTTGACCAATGCCAAAATGCGCTGCATATCATTTACTATCGAGTAAAGGAAAAACGCCAATGTATAGGCGAGAATGCCATAAACTATATAAATTAGGGTCGTTTTTTGAATATCACCCGTCAGATAAAAACCAAAAAGAAAGGAGATAGCGATCAAGTAGGTAATTGATAGGAATAACTCTTGTTTGTCAGTAAATCGCCGTTTGGCCCAGGCATGCAGAAATGTCAGTGTCACTATCAAAAAAAACGTAAGATATAAGTTCAACCAAGACGATTTTGATACTTCAAACAAGAAACGCCCTAACGCTAGATTGACCATCGTCGGTACGGTCACCTTCCACCCCAGATATTTCATGGAAAAAGCGTAAAGCAAAAAGCGCAGGTCAAATCGCGTTTCATATACGACGTAAGAGAAATTCATCATCAGCATCCCCACCACGGTTTCACAAGCAATCGCAGCTGCGATCTGTTTCGCTTTGAACGTCCCTTGGCCAACGAATCCGTCACTGATTTTGAATAACAAATAAATATTGATGATAATTGCGCCTAAATTTGCGAGTGTATTGACAACCAGCGTATTTGCCATTTCCTGTGCTTCCTTTCTAAAAAAAAGAACCCTTACTTGCTGATTCGACGGGACAATTCCAGAAACATTTCATTGGAAAAGCGGACAAAGCATCAAGTAAGAATCACTATTTATTATTGACAGTTTTTATCACTCTTGATTTAGAATAATTTACCAGAAATTATACATAGTTTCAATCTTTTTGTTGATATGCGAAGATTCTCAAGATAAATAAAAAAAGCAAAATGTATATTTTTTAAATAAATAACTTTATTTCTTTATTATTACTAACTTTTTGTGCATAAAGATTTAATTCTTTGTGAATTTGTGCAAATCATTTTTTCATTATTTTTTTACGTCTCAGGTAAGGTGCACACCCGATTTCGACCACTTTGTTTTGCGAGATAGAGTGCTTGATCGGCTCTTTCGACGGCTGCCAAGATATCGCCATGACAAACGGTGCTCGCTTCAACGCCGCAAGACAAAGACATCGTCCCTTTTTCAAAATTGGCGACAGGAAACATACTGCTGGAAATAGTTTGACACAGCGTCGTCATCGCAGCTACGGTCTTTTCTTTGACATCCCCTTCGATCACGACACAGAACTCTTCGCCGCCATAACGATAAAAGGAAAAGGTCTCGGCAAAATGCGCCTCTAAAAAAATAGTTGTCCGTGTGGCAAAGGTTCTCAACAGCTCATTTCCAGCGATATGACCATAACGGTCGTTGACCTTTTTGAAGTGATCGAGATCGATCATGGCGATCGTCACAGTCTTTTTCTGTGAAACGGCTTGAAGCAGATCGTGGTTATAGGTCCCATAGTTGAAGCAGCCGGTCAATGCATCGATCTTACTATTCGCCAACTCTGCCAGTACTTGGTACTCTTCGCCTTCAATCAACCGATGCAGCCACATAAAGCCGCCCAACAGCACAAAAGAACCAACAAGTACTGCCAACATCGCTTCCCAGTCATAGGTCGTCGTATGATGGACCAACATCGAAAAACGCGGTGAGATCAGACAGGTCAAAAAATACATCAAATAAAATTGCTGTTGCGGACGCAGCGGCTTGATTTTTGATAAGAGAAAATCAAGGACAAAGACGCCGACACCTAATAGCGGTAAATAAAAGGCTTTGCCAATGTCAGAAAAACCGACAAACAGTAAATAGAAAACGACCATACACGGCGTTATCAAAATCAAGATCTTGCCACGATCACCATAGAAAAAATGACTCGCAATAAAAGCAGTTGTGTATTGATAACAGATAAACCCAACTGAATTCATTGAAAAAGAAAGAATAAAATACAAATGCGTAAACGTCAGAATACCAATAATAAAATACTTAAATGGACGAGAAACCGATATTTTTTGCACACTTCGTACAAAAACATCTGCGGTCACCAGTAAACTGGCAATCATCAGCGGCAAACCAAACGCCAAGAGCACGCCTCGTTCTAACATTCCATCACAATCGCTCTCCTTTAGACCATAAATATCCTTGTTGTAAATGAATCCCCATCTCAAGCAGCTGCGCCATCTTATCGCGGGTCTCGATGCCTTCAACGATCAACTCAAGCTGATACTTTTTGGCGACCTTCAACCAACAGGTCAAGAAACTAAACCCGATCTCCTCATCGAGCTGAATAAACGGCAGTAGTGAAAATTTCAAACAATCCACATTTTCAAGATTGGCAAAGACCAATGAGAGGGTATTTTGGCCACAGCCGATGTCATCGACAGCGATCACATAGCCATAGGCTTTGATTTTTGCAAGGGCAGTAGACAAATCAAAAGAATCATGCTGACCTTTTACAGGATGCTCTGTTAATTCGATCTGCAACTGCTCTTTGTGGGCAGTCATCCCCTCAAAAAAAGTCCACGTTGACTGCCACAGCAGCTGTTGTGGATGAATATTGACACTAAAGCGGGTTTTCGGCTTTTTTTGGCACAACCGTTGCAGCTCCTGGGCATACCACCCCATCAACTGCTGATTGCCACTTTCAGATTGAATCATTGCGCTGAATTCTTGTTGCGGAAAGCGGTTGTTTTTCTCGCTGCGCAGCAAGACCTCATAGCCGTTCACCTCTTGCTGACTTAACGATTCTACCTGCATGATTGGTTGACATAACAGATAAAAATTGTCTGTGTTTTCCCAAATTGTTTCATTTCCCATCTTCGTTAAGCCCCCATCTAGTAAAGTTATCACTTCCGAAAATTGGTCATATTCGTATCATCGCTCGTTCATAGTCCTTAGAAAAAGAAGCTTCAAAGGAACTGACTTGCCTAAGTATACCAAATAGAGCCGCAGTTCCCCAACTATTTTAGATGATTGGGGAGATTTTTTTGTGAACGATTGGACAGAGATTGTAGCTTTCACCCATAGTTCCTCTTTCTTCTGACGGTTGGAATTCTGCGCTTTTCTTGTATCAAAAACGCTGTTTCTTGCTGACTTACACGTTGGTCGATTGGCGTTTTTGACAGCTTCTTCGGCTCATCCTCATAAAAAAGCCAGCTGAACAGGAATTGTTCAGCTGGCTTCCTTTTTCTGTTAATAAATTAAATAGTCAGAGGCACCGGCTTGCTTGATCTCGATCACCAGCTTATGAGGCAGGCAAATACTCGTCTGCCCATTGCGATAGATCCAGCTGGTTTTGACAGCAATCTGGTCGGGACTATTGTCTTCACGAACTCGGATCGCGCCATCTTTGATCTCGACGATATTGTACTGACCTTCTGCTGGATAGTAGGTTTTTTCCATCGCATCGATTTCTTCTAAGTTAAAACGGTCAACCTCTTCTCCATTGATCCGCACGATTGCATACCGATCGCCGGTATCACTTTGAGCTTGTGCTTCAAATAGAAAAAGCGGTAAAAAAGAGCCGACAACTAACAGAACAAACAGCAGATAATCATAGGGCTTTAAAAGTTTTAAAAATGGCTGGATCGTCTTTTTCATCACATGTACGCCTTTCACGGTTCATTCACTGTTCCTTTTTAGAAGGTAATCGCTCTTCAAAAAAAGCAGTTAGGTCGATGATCTCTTCCTCTGTGAAGGTTTCTTGCTCCCATTGGGCAAGGATTTGTTCTTGCAAAGCCAAATCCATTTCCCAAAAATGCTCGATCTTCTTGAAATGCTTTGAGTCAAAGGAACGAAACACGGGGTAGATCATCAAAAATTCTTCAAAGGTAAGATCCCAGTCCTCAGTATAATCTTCAACGACCCCTTCTGACAAGGCTTTTTCCGTCGGATCGCCGTTTTCTTTGATCAAACCTGCTTCGTAAAAATGGCGATAGATTGCCTCTTTGGTGATCTCTGGATGAAATTTTTTACTGTGACGATAGGCTTCTTCAATCAATGACGGATAGATGATCTCCATTTTCCCCCTGCTTTCTGGAAGGCGTCATAAGACGCCGTTAATTCTTTTCGATTGGGTGCTGCGCTTTATAGTCTGCTAATGATACATGGTGGCTGCGCTTGAAGGTTCCTGTTGTCCCATCAAACGAAATCGCTGGTGCTTTGACGCCATAGTGGGTCCGGCGCTTATTCTTTTTTGCTTTTGATGTTTTTCTTGCAGGTACTGCCATGTCATTTCCAACTTTCTTTCACTTTCTCATTATGCACGCAGCTGCAATGCATTTTTCCTTTTATTTCGCTTAAATTCATGAATGATCTTTAATGCGCGTTTCCTTGTTTTGATGTTCGGGCTCTTTAAACGTCGATACGCACTAGACAAGTCCGTTTTTTCCATATTGACTCCTTTCTGTTACCAGCTTGCTTTTGTAACGCCGGGAATTTCTCCGAGATGTGCATGCTTACGGAAATTGATCCGTGACATGCCGAATTTATTCATGTAGCCGCGCGGACGACCATCGATCATATCCCGTTTTTTCAAACGAGTCGGATTCGAATCCTTCGGTAGTTTGGCCAATGCTTGGGTATCTCCTTGTGCTTTTAGTTCTTGACGTACTGCTCGGTATTGTTCGATGAGTTGTACTTGTTTGTTGTATTTTGCAATTTTTGATTTTTTTGCCATTCAGTTATTTTCCTTCCTATTTCTTGATTTCACGAAAAATCGCTCTGCGCCGCAACTTTGGTGAATATTTTTTTAATTCTAAACGTTCCGGCGTATTGCGCTGGTTCTTATTGGTCAAATAAAGTCTTTCCCCTGTCTCCACACATGCCAAAATAATATTGTTTCTCATAATAACCAGCTCCTTTCTCTTGCGTCACACCAAAAGAACACTCAAAGTGTAACGATTACGTTTTGTATCATATCACACTAAAACACAGGAAGCAAGCAAAACTATTTCTTCTTTTTTTTATTTAACACGTGAAGAAAACGTCATATGAATTTGTTTTCAACCGTCGCTGTCATTGGTGGCAAGATAACAGAAACCTATAGCTTTTGATCCCGCAAAAAAATCACCTGATTTTTAAGAAATCACTGGTTGGGCTTTTCAAGCAGCCCAAGTCGTGATTCTTTGTCAGGTGATTTCATTCGGTTAATTTACTGATTGGTTCTCATGTGATGCAAGCCATTCACTGATCGCCTGCAAGCGTTCTATCCGCAGGTTCGGCAAGCCATTGCGCGACAAACCATGAGAGGATTGAGGAAACAGCATCAGCTTCGTATCGACGCCTTGACGTTGCAATGCCATGTAAAACTGCTGTCCTTGTTCTTGCGGACATCGCAAATCATTTTCTCCATGGAGGACTAGCGTAGGTGTCTTGACTTGGCTGGCATAGGCCAAAGGCGACATCTTCCAAAGTCCTTCGGTCTCATCAAGTTCCCGCAACAATTGGAATTTGACAAAGGCAGGTCCAATGTCACTCGTCCCATAAAAGCTGATCCAATTTGAGATCGAGCGTTGCGTAACGGCCGCACAAAAACGATCGGTATGGCCAACGATCCAGTTGGTCATAAAGCCACCATAACTGCCGCCAGCCACATGGATGGTGTTCGTATCGATTTCTGGATGGTTTGCCACCACGACATCCACCCCCAACAGCAAGTCTTGATAATCTTTATTGCCATAATCACCTAAAATCGATTTGACAAATGTTTGACCGTATCCTTGCCCGCCACGAGGGTTCACCAAGATGACCCCATAGCCATTAGCGGCATGGACTTGCATCTCATGGAAAAATGTTTCCCCATAGCAGACCTGCGGACCGCCATGAATGTACAAAATCGCTGGATGATTCTCCTTTGTTTCGGTCGGGGGCAAATACCAGCCTTGAATTTGCCAATCATCTGCTCCTTCGTACCAAAACGCTTCGGGTTTACTGATCGCTAACTGTGACATAACTGCTTGGTTGGGATCATAGAGATCGGTTACTTCACCACTTGTTAAGTCAATCAATGCTAAGCGACTAGGGATCGTTGGCGTCGCATAAGCAACAGCAAGTTTGGCTTCTGAATAGATCGCCGCATCGAGGATATCCATTTTTTCATCAAGTAGTTTGGTCCATTCTCCTTGGGTCGTGGCACGGTACAATTGTAGCTTGCCATGTTCTGTTACGGGTACAAGGAATGTGTCATCCGTCAACCAGGTGATCGCTACGCCACGATTTTTTTGTTGAAAATCACTGATGATCGCATTGCCAAAGGCAACATCTAACTCCTTGGAAAGATTTTTGACTGCTTTCGTTTTTAAGTCGATCAAAAACAAATCATCCAAGGTCACAAATCCGTAAGAGAGATCATTGCCTAATAGTAACAGCTGATCATTGCGCGCAGCAGCAAAAGTGTAGGTTCCTTCTGGCAGGATGTTTTCTAAACTTTCTGTCTTTTTCGTCTGGCTATCAAGGAGACAAACCTTCGAGCCATAGTCCCATTCATCTTCTTCCTCTTTGTCAAAGGTGAGGAACAACGTCTTCTGATCATCCGCGATGCCAGAAAAAACAAAGGGAGAATCATGCTCAAAAATCAGTTCCGTTTCTTGTGTCGCGATCGTTTTTTTGACGATCGAATGTTTTTTTTCTTTTAAAAATCCGACGCCATCCGCCAAATAATTGACTTTCGTAGTAGCTTTTACTTCTGGAAATTCCTTTTGCTTGTCCGTCTTTTCTGTGTCGTCTTGATTCTCTGAGACCGGCTCTTCTTGTGCCAGCTTATAATAGACCGCCGTTGCGTCTTGCTTCCAAAAATAGTCCCCCAGACCCTTCTCAGTGACAAGTGCTTGGGGCTTGCCTCCGGACACTGGCATCGTCCATAACGTACTTTCATCTTTCTTTGGATCGGTCGTCACAAAACTGAGCCTTTGATCATCTGGCGAGACCTTTAGGTTGTTGTGGGTCGTCGCTTCGGTGCCCCACTCACGCCGTTCGTTGGTCTTTGGGTCAATACTATAAATCGCTGAATCATACGTATTAGTCTCTTGGTTGACTGCCGTTTCCAAGTAAAAAACCTGATTTTGCCCCACTGCAGGCTGCGCAATCGTTTTCAGTTCAAACAGTGTCTCATTCGTTATTTTTTCCATCCGTTTCCCTCCAAAGATACGTGTTTTCGCAGTAACTATCTACTAGTATATCAAAAGAAACGAATTTTTCTGCTTTTTTCCCGCCTTTTTTTAATAGTGAAATCTTCGCAGATTCGCTACTTCTTCAAAACCAGCCGACGTCCCTGTCTGCCGCAAGATCTCCTGCCCATTTTCTAAAAGGGTCAAGGCAATTTCCGTACTGGCGCTTTCGCGAATGATCCGATTCATTTGCCCAATAGAAGGTGCTAACAACGAATGGCCTTCTTTCGTCAACACTTCGATCGTCAGCAGCCACTGTTTTTGTTTGAGCTGGATCACTAAACGGTCTTCCGTACGTTTGACATCATGAATCTTTGCACCATGATAAGTAGCAAAACGATATTCTTGGCTGCCGACTTGCAGAACACAAATCGTTCCCAAAAAAGCAAAACCAGCAAAGGGAATGTCGGCTGCGGAGAAAAAGAACCGTATATCTGGTGCATCAAAACTGTTGCACTGAACCCAGATATAAGCTGCTGGAAAGGAGGTACCCCAGTCTTTTTCCAAATAACCGATCCCGTTCGTAAAATCGATTGGTTCTTCGTTCCAGTACAGCGTACCTTCTAAGGTATGACTCATGCTCAAGACACCGTGGTAGCACTCCATAAATGACAGGTACGAAAAAGGCCCCATGATACTCGGCGCATAACGTGTCCGCTGAATCGGTTTGTGGTCGTTATATTTTACTGCTCCTTGTACTTGGAGATCGTTATTTTTTAAAGAAACTTGAATGCCTGCTTCACTAAAGATATTGTCACCAATCGTTACTTTTCGCTCCTCTTCTGAAACCTGAAAATCAGTTTCTGGAAAGGAGAAGTAATGCGCGCCCTCATGATTGATCACTTGAATGAACACTTCTTTGGTACCGTCTTCTTGAATCGAAAGACCTGGAATAAAAGCATAGACTTCTTCACCGATTTGGTGCTTATGGTACCAGCCTTCAAAAAAAGCGGTCTGCTTATTGTGGCCGTGAAAGAACCGATCTGTTGTCAACATCTTGATTTCCCTCCGTTTCTTTTTTTAGTGTAGCATGAAGCAGAAAGATTCCTCAGGATAATGCCTTTGTCCATGTAAAAAAGCCAGAAACAAGCAACACACTTGTTTCTGGCTTTGCTTATTGCTTTTTCATCACTCGACGGGTCCACCAGAGAAAAATAAGAAACCCTACAACGAGCAGTGTCAAAAGTCCGCCGGTCATCCACGATGGATCCCCAATGTGATAAAATGCCATGGCTTTTTGCAGGCAACCAAGCAACACAAATACCCCCAGTAGAAAAACGATCGGATAAAAAGCTTTTTCTTTGCGTGATACAACAAAAACGATCGCCGCTACCAGCAAACTGCCAACCAATACTACATCAAAAGGAAATGCGATCGTCAGGAGCCACCAGTTTTGGGTCAGCAGATTGATCAACAGTGAAAGACCAATCCAGCCACTCACAACGAGCCAAAGGGAGCCGAAACGAATCACCTTGCTTGTGCCCTTCTTTTGATAGATGGTTTTGCTGATGATCGCAAAAATCCCGATGACCGCTACCACAGTTACCAATCCTGTTAAAAGATAATCCAGCAGGTTAAGAACCAGTGGTCCTTGATTTGTAAAATCAGCTATAAACTTGATCCCCCAACTGATACCAACCGCTAAATATGCCAATTTGAGACGCTCTTTGAAATTGCTCTTTGGCGTGTTTGCCAACAGTTCATCTGCCACCCCTTTCGGATCATTACCAAAATAGTGTTGCGCCTCTTCTCCATGAGTTTGTGCTTCTAATAAATCCTGAATAGGCTACACTTAACTAGACAGAAAAGATAAGGTGTGTAAAATATAAGAAAACACACTGGAGGAAATATCACA
>NZ_JBLGTY010000041.1:0-12160 GCF_047470845.1 Candidatus Enterococcus avicola
CATCGTCATTCCTCCTGCTATCTTTTTCTATTATTCTACCTTATTTGATAGTAGATTTAAAACTTTGCAACAGAACCATCATAAGCTATTTGTATTTTTTCTAATGCTTCTTTTTCGTTCTTTGCTTCAATTTCAAATTCCTTTTCCAAAGTTTCAATTATTCTTATTTTATAAAACATAATGGTTTCTTCCTTTCTGATAAACTTACAAGCCTTAATTGGCTTGTAAGTATTTTTTTTCTTCTTTTTCTTCTTTAATTTTTTGGCTTCCATACATTCCCCTTATTGTGTCCATATCATAATTTTTTCGACTACGTTTTTTATAATCGCTTGGTGCTTTATACCATGCGTATTTTTTTGGTGAATAACGAAATTCTAGGGCTTTTATGTCGTCCTTATAAGGTTTTGTATTACCTGTTAGCCATATAAATGTTCCTACTACTTCGATTGCTACGCCGTCCATTTTTAGATTGAACAATTTATTAATAATATCCTTAAACTGTTCGGGTGTTTCTGTTGTTTCTTTGGTGTAAGTTTCACCTTCTTTATTCTTATGAGTGTTTTTAAGTTTGCTAAACAGTTCGTCATATTCATTGTTCAAAATTTTCATTTCTTCTTCATTCCCGCCACAATCGGGGTGTAACTTCAAAGCTAACTTTTTGTAGGCTTTTTTCAATTCTTCCAATGTTTCAACGTTTTTAATGTATTTCATTTTTATCATTCCTTTTCTTTTTGATTTTTGGCTTTTTGACAACCATTTTTGTTAGGCGTTTGAGGAAGTGAAGCTGTTTTCCTCGAATGGTAAAAGCTGTGAGTGTTCTACATATCTTGCTCCTTTCTTTTTTCGTTTAGGTGGTTCATTTTCGCCAGTGTGTTCGTTTCGTTTGCTGTGGCGAGAACGCAACATAGACACAAAGAAAACACAAGGGCGAGCTTGCTCGTTTATATACCCTTGTGTTTTCGACTGGATATGTTAAGGTAACAAACAGTAAATGACACGTTACAGACTGCAAAATGTACCAACTGAAAAAAGAAAGTATTTGAGGTAGAGTAACGAACGGTTAGCTTTTACCATTCGAGGAAAGGTGTTAGTCAAATATAAATATCTTTGCAAAGAAATAAGTTGGGTTTGGAACGAGGAGCAACTGCACCGCAAGTGGAACAACTTATTTTATCCTTCTTAGGTTTTTCTTTTTGGTGTTTTATCTAAAAGAAAAACCTAGCTTTTTTTGCTAGGCTTTTCTTTTACATTTCTTTAATTTTCAAATTTTTTATTTCCCACTCAAACCATTCGCTAAAATCTTGTTTAAAGCCGTTAATAGAATATTGCTCTTGTTCTTCTGCTTCTTTATCGTTTTGAGGGTCTAAGTAGGTCGGTTTATCTTTTGGTCTTGCGTATACACCTATCCATGTTTTAAAATCGCCCTCAAAACTGCTATCTATGATAAAGCCTTGCTCTTTTAGCTCTTCTCTTACTTGAGCTTTTAGATATTGCTGTTCTTGTGTTCCAAAAAACTCATTTTCTGTAAAATCTTCTAATTGTAATTTTTTTGTTTTTTCCATTTTCTTTTCCTCTTTTCTTTTTTTTGATTTTTAGTTTTTTGACAACCATTTTTGTTAGGCGCTCGGGACCCCAACATGAGGAAATGTTTTTATAAAAAAAGAGTAGTTACCGTTTTTTGGTAACTACTCTTTTCCTTTTTTAAGGTTTAAATACCTGGAAGTTTAGGTGTTTTGGGTATTGGTGGTGTAGGTGGCTGCAAGCTTTCCAATTTTTGTTGAATTGCTTTAAATTCAGGTGTCTCTTGGTGTTTATTTAGAACCATTTTTTGCTCTATTCGTTCTAAAGTCGGTTGAATTTCTTTCCCTGATACTTTACGATTCAATTCTTTTTCTAAGGTTTCTTTTGGACTAATAGAAGGTGTTTCCAAACTTGAATAGAGTTTTACTCCTTCTCTGTTATATAGCCTTATATCGCTAAATAAGCCCGTTTTATGAAGGGTTTCTAAATTGGTCGGTAAGTTTTTGACAACAATATCATGCGCTTGTTTTGGTGTTGCCCTGGCTGTCATTGGATCATCTGCATACATGGTTTCATATCGTTCAATTGTTCCTAAATATGAGTTGATTTTAGGTACTGCCATGACATACATTTTTGTTTCATAACCTTTGGCTTGAAGCATTGTTGCGGTTTGAATAGGAACGTCTGTTGTTCGTCCTGTACCTTCGATCACCAAATTATACCCTTGATCGCTCAAACGGCTTATGATCGCTTCTGTCATGCGATTAGAATAAGGGGTAACGTGTTTTACTACGTCTTTTTCATAAAGTTTCACTAGTTCATCAAAATTAGGGTGCTGTTGTTTAAAGGTATCATTATCAATGACAATAACATTCCCTTGTGTTTCTTCAAAAATTGCTGATCGCAAACTGGTTTTCCCTGACCCTGGTTGCCCACCAAGTAAAAAAGCGGTTGGCGATTCAACCGCTTTTTTTCCTTGAATCAATTCTTCTAAATTATCATTTAAGCGATTCTCAAATTGTTTGTCAGTAAAATTGACTATATTTGCCATATTAAGCCACTTTCTCTTTATTCAAAACTTGTTTTGAGTAACGATTCATTGACCGCCAATACTCATGAACGGCTTGTAATTCTTCTAAAGAATAATCAAAAAGATTTACACGTTTTGCAAGCTTTAATTGGTTTAATAAATTGACTTCCAATAATTGAGAGTCATTTTTATTTAATTCATGGTTCAAAACATAGTTTAATACTCGATTATAAACGCTTGCCGATAATTCGTTAATGATCTCTATTTCAAATGTTTTTTCATACGTAACTGCCATTTCATTTTCACTCCTTTTAAAGTTTGTCAGGTAAATATTTCCGTATATATTCTTCTAAGGCTTGATCCATAACTTCTTTTACGTTTCCGCCATTCTTTGCTGTTTCGATTTTTATGATATGGTGCAAGTCAGCACGAACACGAACCGTCTTATCTCCCATTATATCTTTTTTTGCACTGATTGGTGTATCATTTCGTTTTGCTTTTTGTGCGCCTAAATTTCCCACAATCACTCACTTCTTTCTATTTCTTCTTACTCTTATTTTATCATCAACAATCACAAATCACAAGTGATTTGTGATTAATCACTTGTGATTTGTGATTCTATTCTTTTTCGTTTTCTAATTGAATAATTCGCTCAAGCATTTCAAAAAATACGTTCTTATACATGGATAAAACTTTTTTGTCATAGCCTTTATGCTCTGTAATGCCGTTTTTAGACCAGGTACTTACTTTATTACTTCGCTTGATAATATTTTGGAAAACCAAGTTATCTTCTTTATGTTGCTTATACAGTTCTTCCAGGTTTGATTTTATCGTTGCGCTGTCCGTATCAACTAAATAAGGAACAAAACCGATCATATCTAGTCCAGGGTTAAATTGTTCTTGTAAATCAATCAAATAGGAAATATAGTTTTGAATGTTGTTTGTACTTTCTTCTTCTGCTTGTAAAGGGATCATAACGTAATCACTCGCCACGATTGCATTATTTGTATAAACGCTTGGCGTTGGTACAGTATCAATAATAATGAGATCATAGTCACTTTTTAAAGGTGCTAAAAGAGTAGCAAGCAATCTACTTTCATTTTCAAACGTCCATGAACGAGTTAATTTTGGCAGTAACATCAAATCAAACGTGCCAGGGATCAAGTCTAAATTATCAGTCAAATGAACAATAGAAGAAGCCAAGTTTCCATTTTTCAAGCCTTCATAAAAATTAACACGTGGCAATTCTACCTTAAAAGTTTTTGCTAAGTCTTTTGTCAATGTTGCTTGTAAGTCCTTATCGATCATTAAAACTTTTAAATTCAATTTGTCTGTCAAGTAAGCAAACATAGTTGATAATTTTGACTTTCCAACACCACCTTTAAAGTAATTATTCAAAATAACAATTGCTTCATTTTTATTGCTTAAAATACGTCTTAATTCTTCAAGTATTTTGAGTTCTTCCTTCTCCATAACTACGCCCCATTCTTTTTTTGTATAGTAATATTGTATCATTAAAAATCACAAATCACAAGTGATTTGTGATTTGTGATAAGTGATTTGTGATAAGTGATTTGTGATTAATATATAAAAGCCCTATTTAAAGGGCTTTTATGCTTATTTTGAGAATGAAATAAAATCAATATATCCCTTTTCCCCGATTTTTACAACGGCATTGTAGGACTTTTTCTCTTTATTTTTGATTCCTTTTACCAGGGTTTCTTTTCCCTCCAGTAATTCTTTTACATTTGTTTTAGTGAGTTTTTTCTTTCTAAAATGTTCAGCTAAAGTGAACTTACATTCAGGATAATTTGAACAACCATAAAACGATTTTTTTAATACAATATTATTGCCGCACTTAGGACATTTGCCTACAATACTTTTTTCTGCTTCTTTTTCTTTCTGTTCCTGGTAATCAGAAAAATTTAGTTTTTCTATATCGGTAGGTACAGCTTCCAGTAAATGAACAATGAATTTTTTGATATTCGTAATAAAGTTCTCTTGATTGCCTTCTCTTTTACCGATTTTTTTTAAATACGTTTCCCATTTAGCCGTCATTTCAGCACTCGTTAAGAGGTGCTGACTTTCAACTGCCTGGCACAATAATTTTCCTTTTTCAGTCACAACAAGTTTATTTTTAATGACTTGGATATATTCTTTTTGTTTCAAGGCTTCAATAATGCTTGCTCTTGTCGCTTCTGTTCCGATACCCTCCGTATCTTTTAAAATCTTTTGAGCTTCTTCATCATCAATGGTTTTACCAGCGGTTTTCATAGCGGTTAAAAGTGTACCCTCTGTAAAAGCTTTCGGCGGTTGTGTTTCTTTCTCGGCACTCTTAACGTCAACTTCGGCATGTTCGCCAATGATAACCAATGGTAACGTTTGAACGTCCTCTTTTTCTTCTTTATTTTGTTGTTTAAAAAGAATTTTCCACCCTTCTTGTTTTGGTGTCTTGCCTATTGATTGAAAAAGTAAGTCGGCTACTTTGGTTTGTATCTTGGTTTCTTCATACAAGTAATCAGGTAAAAACATGGCAACGGTCGTTTTAACGACTAAAGCATAAATTTTTCGTTGTAAATCGTCCATTTTCGCTAATGCAGATTCGGTAGGTACTTGTTTTGTTGGGATAATGGCGTGGTGTTCCTGTACCTTACTACCGTCCACATAACGCTTTCTAGGCTCTGTTTGAACCATTTCAAGATCAAGTCCTAAAAAACCGCTATATTTGCCAAAATTCGCTTTTAAATAAGCAAATTCGTTCTCTGTAATAAATGGTGTATCTGTTCTTGGATAACTCAATAATTTTGCTTCATACAGCCCTTGCATAGCTTTTAAAGTTTGGCTCGCTGTCGCTTTATAAAGCTGATTGACTTTTGATTGCAAACTACTTAAAGAAAACAGACTAGGACTATTCGTTTTTTTCTCTTTGGTTTGCACGTCAGTGATTCTGCCCTCTTGATTGCCTATTTTAGCTTGTTTAGAAGAAACAAAAGCTAAAAGCTCCTCTTGGGTTTTAAAACGCTGTGTGGGGCTTAGAACGCCCTTAAACGACCCTTGGTTTACTTTTATACTAGCTTCCACCTCGAAAAAAGGTTCTTTTTTAAAATTCTCTATGGCTTCCTGGCGCTGAAAAATAAGGTATAAGGTGGGCGTTTGAACACGTCCTAGTGAAAATGTACCTTGTACGCCCTTCTGTTGTAAATTTAACGTATACAAAGGGCTTGCGTTCATGCCGATCAACCAATCGGCAATTTGGCGTGTTTGCGCTTCTTGATAAAAGGGATAGTAATTCATTCCAGGTTGCAAATTTTGAAAACCGCTTCGGATCACATCTTTTTCTAAGCTATTGATCCATAGTCTTTTAAATGTTTTATCTTTTGAAAAGGCATTTGCTTTATGGATAATCGACCAGGCGATATTTTCACCTTCTCTGTCGCTATCTGTTGCAACAATAATTGTATTTGCCTTTTTGAGAAGTTCTGCAACAATTTTAAACTGCTTTCCCTTATCTTTTGCAACTTCAAAATCGTATCGATCAGGAAAAATCGGCAAAGATTCAAGTTTCCAATTTTGCCACTTTTCGTCATAATTACCTGGTTCTGCTAATTCCACTAAATGCCCAAAACCAAAGGTGATAAACGTTTCATCTGTAAATAGTGGGTCTTTGATCTCAAAATATCCGTCTTTCTTATCACTCTGATTAAATGCCTGGGCATAGGCTAACGCCTGGCTTGGTTTTTCAGCTAAAATAACTGTACTCATTAACTATCCCTCTTTCCCTTGTTTTTTCTTTGATCGACTGTCACGTTGTATCTTGTACGATACCTTCTAAACGTTCTGCGATTAATTCCAGTTTGTTCCTCAACTTCTTTATCGGAACAACCGTTCAAAAATAAATCAAAAGCATGTTTTAAACGTGGATCATTTTCTTTAAATTTATGCTGACGACCTTTGAATTTTCCTTTTGACTTAGCTATTTCAATCCCTTGGGCTTGTCGTTCTTTAATACGTTTGCGTTCTGATTCCGCTTGATACTTATATAATTCAATCACTAAATTATTAATCAAACGCCTTAAATTTTCATCTTCAATCCCATTCATAGAGGGCAAATTCAAAACTTCAAGCGTTGCTCCTTTTTGTTGAATGGCATTCATCAATTCTGTTAATTCTTTATTATTCCGTCCTAATCGATCTAATTCAGTAACTACAACAATATCCCCTTCACGAATATAGTTAAGCATAGCTTGTAATTGTGGACGTTCGACCGATTGACCGCTTAATTTGTCTGAAAAGACCTTAGAAACGCCCTGTAACGCTTGTAATTGCCGATCTAAGTTCTGTTCTTTGCTACTGACACGTGCATAACCAATTTTAGCCATTTTCAACCAACCCCTAAAATTCTCTCGGTTGCAATAACCAATCTGCGAGTGCTACTTTTTCAATTTCAAATTGCTTATCAGAAATTGTCTTTTCGTAAGCGATAAAATCTTGCGCATATTCTTGCTCATTAAAAATAGCCACCACTTCGTCATTTTCTAAAACTCGATAAATAAATTTTTTCATTCTTGATCCTCCTATTATGCTCAACTTAAATGACCTACTCTATAAAGCTATTATACTGCTATCTAATCAATAGGACAAATAAGTATACTCTATTGACCTATAAATGATAGCAACTTAAAAGATCAAGTGTTCGCTTCGCTCTCACTGCCCCTCGACGTTTTAGTAGCCTTTCCCTCACTTCGTTCAGTCCAAGCCAACTAAAAGTTTTCGGGCTACTCTCTCCTTCTCCCCCTAATAATTAATTAAAATCTTACTTTGTATATTTCTGCTAATCATTCACTAAACAGCAAAGAAAAACAAACACGTATCATAGATATAAATGTAATGGCATAGTGCGGGTTTTATTTTCAGCCTGTATCGTAGCTAAACAAATCGAGTTGTGTGTCCGTTTTGGGGCGTTCTGCTAGCTTGTTTAAAGTCTCTTGAATGAATGTATCCTCTAAGTCAAAAGAATTTGTCAGCGCCTTTATATAGCTTTCTTTTTCTTCTTTTTTAACTTTAATGATCGATAGCAACAATGCTTTTCTTAAGCGGTTAGTGAAGCAGTTTGATGAACCGAAGGTTGTAGTCACAGATAAAGCCCCCTCTATTACAAGTGCCTTTAAGAAACTAAAAGAATACGGCTTTTATCAAGGGACAGAACATCGTACCATTAAATACCTGAATAATTTGATTGAACAAGACCATCGTCCAGTAAAGAGACGCAATAAATTCTATCGAAGTTTACGCACTGCCTCTACCACGATTAAAGGCATGGAAGCCATTCGAGGATTATATAAGAAAACCCGAAAAGAAGGCACTCTCTTCGGGTTTTCGGTCTGTACTGAAATCAAGGTATTATTGGGAATCCCAGCTTAAATCATAGATACCGTAAGGGATTTTATTCTTTATTTAAAACTTTGCAACAGAACCGAATAATCCAACAGTAATAAAAGATAAAGTCAAAATCCCATAATAAATTTTCAAAAGAACAGACCATTCTTTGATCCTATTAAGAACAGATAACTCCTCCTCCGTCATCAATCAATCCACCTGTTCTTTCTTCTTTTTTGGATTGATACTCTTTAAGAACTTCTCCTCCAACACCAATAAATGACGATAAACATCATCCATCGACCAGCCTGAAGAAAGACTAAGACAATACAAAAAATCACAAGGCAACGTCTTTACGGTACGGTTTCTTGTTACCCAGCTTGCTACTGTACTCTGCTTATAGCCATGCAACTCACAAAACTGCTCTACTGTCATACCTAACCGCGAAATAATAAACACATTGATCGGGTAGGGATATACAAAGGTATTGATACTCATAGTCAGAAAGACCTCCCAGCATATTATTACGTTTGCAATAATAGTACTACTCTTTCTTAAGACCAGCAAGCAAGGCGGAGAAAAAAAGGAACGTATCATAGATATAATGTAATAGGCAATTTGCACCTTTTAATTTTAACCTGTATCGATCATGAACAGATCTGTTTGCACGCCGATCTTATTGGGTTCTATCAAGCGTTTCAGTGCTGTCTGGATAAACGTGTATTCTTTTCCAAAAGCTTCTGAGATCGCAGCGAAATAAGCCCCCCGGCTTTCTTTTTTTAGCCGGATAACGGAGCGCATCAATCCATGTATCGAAGCTAGCATAATACCCCCATTACGACCAGCACGAACACGAAAATGAATTTTGTTCTCTTCTCTTAACTGCTTCAGTACTTTGTCCAGGGAACGTTTTGGGATCTTTAAACGTTCAGTTAACTCTTTTTTTGTTGAAATAATGTATGGTTGTTCTTCATAGGATTGCTCATTCAAATAGGACAGTAGATCTTCTGCCCATTCATAACTATGTGAATACTTGCGAACAGCTCTTTCTTTCTTGAATTTCCACCAACCCCGTTTTTTATTGAATAGCTGCTCTTCAGAAAGATTGGCATCGACCCACTCTTGGCATAATAGGACAACTTTTTCTCTGTGCGCTGCTTGATATTTTCCGGAGTAAGCGGAACGAATGATTCTGGTTAATTCTCGATCAGATAAAGGGTTAGCCAAGCGGTCATTGAATTCTAACATCGTCAATTCACATGCTTCTACTTCGTATCCTGACGAAAAGTATGCCAAAGACAAGGTGAATATGACATTATTTCGACCATATACGCCCTTTTCACCTTGTATTTTTTGACTTTTTAGCAACAGCTGGAACCAGGGTTCATCGACTTGACGAAATTCTTGAGTAGATGGTAATACAAAAACGTTCTTGATCTCCGCTTTTTTGTCCGCATCTTCTCTCATTGACCAGTCGATCCATTCTTCGAAACTATAACGATACTGTGGTTCAAAGAATAAAACATTCTCTTCAGAAGGCATTCTTGTGATCCCAAAATGATTGGCATTTACATCGACAGGAAACCGATAATCATTTGAAAATTTATTCCTTAGATTTTTTGAAATCATTTTGGCCACATTGATCACTTTAAAATTTGATTTCTTCGTCACATATGCAGGCTTGTCTAGTACATAGAAAGCTTGAAATCCATGCGGTGTACGTAGAATCATTGTCGGCATAAAGCCGATCTCGTGACTGGCCAAGATAATTTCTCCATAGTCAAAGTTTGGATCCAATGTGTCAAAATCAACAAAGAATGTATTGATTTGACGTAAATTGTCCTCCGAATGACCTTTCGTAAACATTCTGGCTTCATCAGCATACGTTCCATAGCGAAATACATTTGGTGTCCAATGAGTGAAACGATTATTGTTTTCGATCACCCCTTCTTCTGAAGTGATCACTAGTCCAATCCCCTCGATCATGTGTTCCTTTGAACGGTACGCAAAAATAGCCCCTTTCCCTGACTGATCACTAAAAGAGACCGGTTTTAGGTGGCTGTTTTTATATTTGAATTTACGGATACCATTTTGTAATACCGTCGAATATACGACATCCAAAGAAGCTGCCATGACTGTTATTCCTTCCCAAACTAAAAGAGAACACAAATAATCTTAAAGATTTGTGTTCTCCCAATAGCTTAGAAGTCTTAAATGAATGACAAAACAAGCATGTATATATTGAGTTGCTCGTCAAAAAATGGTAGAATAAATCTGTAAGTTCGGATTGTCAGTCCGAAAGACTTATCAAAATTACATAAGTGGTTGTCAGCCACTTACATAACTTCTGAGACGAGCGAGAACACATAGGCTTTTATGTGATTCAGATAGAATAGTGAGGCCAATTTCACTTTTTTATCCGTCTCTTTTTTTTATGTAATTTTCTTTTAAAGTGTAAACTTTTTTTTAATGCTGTAAACCTTTTTTTATACTACAAAGTTACCCTATTTTTAAACATTTGTAAAGATTATCAAGTGACTTGATTATAAATTATATTTTATAAACTATAATTTATAAAGTATAATTGACAACATATTTCCTTCTGGTATAGTGTTCTTAGACAGATATATATATTATATTTTGCAATTTATATTTTATATTTTATAAACGGGAGGTTTGTTTAATGGAATTATCGCAAGAAAACTTGAAAATTGTTTTTGAATATAGAAATGTCGTCAGAAGACCATTAACTATTACTGTAGCAAATTCCAAGGGTGGAGTAGGTAAAACTACTATTATAAGATACTTGAGCTACGTACTTGCTAATATGGGATTTAAAGTGTTGGTAGTGGATGCCGATCCGCAATCAAATACTACAAAGACGATGTTGTTGACTAAAAATTATCACTCTAAAGACGATGACATTTTCATTATTGAAAAAACTATGCTAGCTGGGATCGTTGAACGAGATTTAAAACAATTAGTTCTTCCAATTATTGAAAACTTGGATTGCATTCCATCACATATAGATTTTAAAAACTTTCCAAAATATTTAACCAAGCTTTATGGGGACGCTATAGAAGGAATAGACGCTGATTATATCGAGGTCGAAAAAAACAGAATCTCCGTCTTGAAAGATTTACTTGAGCCAGTCAAGCCGGAATACGATTTTGTTCTCATCGATACTCCACCTACTATGTCTGATTTCACTAGGAATGCTGCTTACGCTTCTGACTATATTATTATGGCTTTTCAAACCCAATCTGATAGCTTAGATGGCGTTGAAGATTATATATCAGAAGAAGTCACTCCTCTTGTTGAAAAATTTGATTGTAAGACTGAAATAGTTGGAATACTTCCAAATCAGTTGAGTAAAGGTAGTATAGATCGCCAAGTTGTCAATGATGCTATCGAAAAGTTTGGTGATCAAAACCTTTTTGATAATATTTTACCACATGTTAAGCGAGTGCAAACAACACCGAGGACAGGTTTAAATACTGACACTTATTGGGACAAACTTGCTTACGAAGAAGTTTTTGTACCTTTAGCAAAAGATTTCATTCATAGAATAAAGTTATTCGAAGGAGAAAACTAACATGACCGATAATGCAAAACCAGGTTTCTTTTCAAAGCAAAAACCTGATAATTCTTATAAAGAAATCCCTAAACCGAAATCAGCATTTACTTCTGACAACACAGATTTACTAGAAAATATTCACCCTGAAGAAGACGTATTGAAGATAAACAACAAGTCGCTTGGTATACCAGCGATAGTCTGGTGCGAATTTACTGCTTTGCTTGATACTACTGATAATGATTATACCTATGAACTACTCGAAGAATTAATTCACGAAAGAACTGCACGTTTCGATCACAATCAAAAAACAACCTACAACCGAATATTAGAGCGTAAGAAAGAGCAGGAAAGAGAACGGATATATAAGAAAGAAAAAAGGAAGAAGATATAAATCTTCTTCCTTTTTATATTTTGTAAAGTACAATTTATAATTTATATTTTGCAAATTATAAATTGCAACAAAAATTAAGCCTTTAAATACAATTAATTACTCGCTGGCAAAGGTTTTATAAATATTACTTTATAATTTATATTCTATATTTTATAATTTATAAATATAACCAGCCGTGTTCTCTTGACGGTTCTGTTGCAAAGTTTTAAATCTACTATCAAATAAGGTAGAATAATAGAAAAAGATAGCAGGAGGAATGACGATG
>NZ_JBLGTY010000042.1:0-11661 GCF_047470845.1 Candidatus Enterococcus avicola
TGATATTTCCTCCAGTGTGTTTTCTTATATTTTACACACCTTATCTTTTCTGTCTAGTTAAGTGTAGCCTATTCATACTATAATCTTACTATAATCGCAAAGAAAGTAACCGGTGCAGTCAAAGTTGTGAGATCAAACGATTAGACTTTCAAGAATGCGCCTTCGGTATTTTAAAGACACCTTAGCATAAAAAATCGTGAGGTAAGTAGGACCAGTCTTCCTTAAGTGTTAAATTACTTTTTATTCCTTTTTTTCTCGTTTCGTTTTAACTCTTTAAGTTTTTTTGAAATTTCCGCATTTGATTGAAATTGATTCAGTGGCGAACTAACTTCGCGTGGGTGTTTCTTTTTTTTTAAGATCTTAAGTAGTTTAGCAAGCATAAAAATAACGACCTTTCTTTATTTATATACTATTTATTTTAACTCAAAAATGGGTAAAAATAAATACGTAAGCGCTTACTATAAATATTAAAGGGGGAACTATTCATGAAAAAGTTGTTTGCCAGTTTAGTATTTTGTTGTTTGATGCTTGTTATTTTCCCAACTGTTTCTAATGCAGATGAGGTTGTTAAGACAGTAAATTTTGGAGAGGTTAGTGTTGAGGCAATTGTAGATAGTGATTTATCTATTGACTTTGATGTAGATATTACCGAAATACCAACAATAACTCCTAAAAATATCTTGAATCCAAGCGAAGAAACGAAAACATTTAAGGCTGATTTCTCTATCCCGTTGTCTGATGCTTCACGAGCGAGTAATAGCGGAAGCACTACACAACAAGGAATAACAGCATATCTTACTGTAACATATGATTTTAGATCATCGGATTCTGTTAAATTATCTAGGGTGAATGGTTCATGGTCAAGAAGTTCAACATTGTATGTGTTGAGTAATCGTCAAGTCGTTGCCCAAGTAGCATCGGTATTATCAGGTCCTAGCAAGACATGGTATCCAACTTCTAATACGTTTTCTTACGATACAGGATTTGGTTACTCTCAATACTACCCATCAGGGGTAGTGAGCTTTACAGGGGGAAGAAGTTTTGTCACCGTGTATATAAGTGGGATGGGTGGCTCTGCAACGGTTCAATTAAATGTTCAAATTTAGGTGAACTGGGCACGTGACATTTATTCTCCAACTCACCATAATCCGTATTTACACAAGGATCCCGTCATTCAAGCAAATGACGGGATCCTTGGATTTCTCAATTGTTCTAGCTGAAATGGCTCTTTAAGTCCTTATAGATCAAAAAGATCTTTTGACCGCAATTTTAGAAGGAGATCAGCCAACGCCGATCACAAAATTCAATAGTTTGTCTGAATAAGTCATATCTTCTTCCGTTACACTCAACTCTTCATTTAAGATCCCCATCTGGTCAGTAATGATCCCGTCCACCCCGTAAAAACGCATCCGGCTGATAGTATCCGCATCATTGGGGGTCCAAACGAACACTTCCTTGCCATCGGTTCGGGCAGAAGCGATGAAGTTGCGGTTGATCGTACTGTATTCCATCGTCAGAAAATCAGCACTGGTCAGTGGTGGCCCCACGACATTGAAGGGCATGATGTATCCTGCAATCAATTGAGGCGCCTGCGCCTTTAATTCCTCAACAACTGTATAGGAGAGACTTTGCATAATATGACCATTTGCAAGGAGGTCCTCTTGATATCTTGCTAAAAAGGCATTTACAAGTTCCGTGGTATCTTTTCGCTGCGTTTTGATCTCCACCAGCAGTTTTTGGTCCAATTGGTTGGCAAGTGCCAAGTACTCATCAAAGGTTGGAATACGCGCTGTCTGGTTGTTTTCCGAAACTGTCAGTGATTCGGCGTAACTCAAAGGCAATTGCTCTGGTTTGCCCTGACCACCTGTCAACGGACGGTAAGAAAAATCATGATAGACAATAAAATGACCATCACTGGTTTGCTGGACGTCCATTTCAACATAATCTGGGTGGTACTTCTCGCTAGTAAAGCGTAGTGCTTCAAGAGAATTTTGGACCCCTTGTCCGTCGCTGACCCCTCGATGGGAGATCGTTACCGGATGGATCGAAGCAGCTGAAGTCAGATAGTTCATATTATATAGACTAACACCGACACCGAAAAGCACCGTTACCAAGGTAAACAACGAACTTTTTAGACCTAAGAAATGACGCTGGTTCAATGGCTCTTGGTGGAACCATGAAGGAATCTCTGGTAAAAAGCCTTCATCATCCATGAAATCAACGATGATGTAAAAAATGGCTACCGTCGATAAAATGACATTCAGTAACAAGATAAATTGCAAGAAAGTCATAATAAAAACAGCACTATACAACGCATAGTCCGGTGTAACAACTTCAATCACCGCCTGAATGGTAATCAGCAAAGTGAAGCCCAGTGTCGAAATCAACAAGATGCTGCCACCGATAAAGACAAATTGTCCAACGATGGCAAAAAAACGGCGTTTTGTTACTTGGAGGCTTTCTTTGATCGCTTTTCGAAAGGGCAGATCACGTAATATCATTTCTGGCAAGGCAAAGATCACGCGAATCCCCAAGTAAATCAACAAAACATAAACCAACAGCACTGCCCCGATGATCAAGACACGGTTGGCAAAAATGAAATCCATGATAAATGCGGGAATTTTGATTTTTGCGAGTAAATCAGAATTAAAACTCAACCCACCGATCGGTAAAATCAGTAAGAAGTAAAACAGGAAAAATAAAAAGGTCATCGGCCGTAATTTACGCAACTGCAAAACAGTCATCCGTAACAATTGCCGCAAGCTGATCGGCTGTTTCTTTTTAATAAAATAGACACTTAGCAGCAAAAAAGTAAACTCAAAAAAGACGGCTAATAAAATCAAAAGTAAAATCAGTGTTAATGAGAGCAGCACGACTGGGTGGTCGGTAAAGATACTGCCAATATTATCAAAAGAAAGGTAAGGCAAGCCCCCACGTTTTAAGACGAACTTGGTGGAAGCCGATAAGATTGGGATCACTAAGAACAACAAAGCACCGTGCATCAGTAACACATCACGGAAGTAGGCATTGCTGTCTTTCAAAAAATCCCAAGTGTTGACTAAGCTGTTTTTTAAATAATTCATGGTCGTCATCCTAACAAAAGTAAGTATTTTGGTTCCTATTTATTCTAAAAAGGCGGAAAAAAAGAGTCGAACAGTTTCAGAAGCACATTCGCCACAGGTATAGATCCCTGTATGAAAAGCAGCTCCTTCATGTTCGGCTCAATGAATTGATCGTTTTTCTTACCTATTTTTCTTATCCGCCTAACAAACCAGTTAAGAATGTTCCACCATAAATCAAAGCCATGCTGTACAAGAAAATTGAAGCAGGTTTTGCCAACAAAATAATCAACGTAAATTTCTTCACTGTCATGTTGGTCAAGCCAGCCATTAGACAAAGGGCATCATCTGGGGCGACTGGTAGAAAGATTGCAAGGGCGAAAAGTTTTTCAAATCGGCTTTGGTTATCTAACCAGCCAATATATTTATCGTAAGTTTTGTCACTGATCATACTTAAAATGAATGGTTTACCGTATCGTCGGCCTAGCAGGAAAATAATGACAGAACCAATACTGATTCCTACATAGTTATAAACGAATCCTAGATAAGGACCGAAAATCAAGACACCTGCAGCGCTGGAGACACCACCGGGAATGATCGGGATCACTACTTGCAAGATCTGCAAAAGGATAAAGACGATTGGTCCTAAGATAACGGAATTTCCAACTAGACCTCGCAGTGCATTAATGTCTTTGAAAACACCTAGATTGATAAAATAGATCGTTAATGCGATAGATAAACCTAAGCCAATAATAGAAATCGTATTAATGATACGACGAGAAGTTGCTATGCTCACAGGACTTCATCTCCTTTATGTTTCATAATCCCACTATACGGGGTGAGACCAGAAAAATCCAGTAAAACAAATGACAAACGTCAAACAGTTTTGTAAGGTATGCCTTTATTATAAAAGAAGTCCGAAAAGAAAACATTGTACTAAAGTCTGAAATAAGAAAAATTTATAGTTTCTGCGCACCAATAGTTTCAGGAGATTTTTTTATCTGAGGGATGTTTTTTCGTTCGCTTCATTTGCCAACGATTAACGATCTTTTCAACCACACTTGTCATCATGAAGCCTCCAGCGATCGCCCCAGCGGTGATGACAACGATCATCAGATTTTCAAAGCCGACAAAGTTGTCGCCCAAAGCGAATTCTCGAACGGCTTTGTAGGCAGGACCACCTGGTACGAGAGGAACGAGGCTAGGAATGTTAAAAATGATCATGGGCATTTTTTTTCTGCGGGAAAAAAAGATGCTGACGCAACCGACGGCAAATGCGGCTAAGAAGTTGGCGCTGCCTAGACCGTAGCCAATCGTTTTCAATGACCAATAGATCATCCAGCCAACCGTTCCAGCAATGCCTGTTGCAACTAAGGCTCTTTTAGGAATATTGGTCAAGATACCAAAGGTCACGGTGCTTAAAAAGCTAAAGGAAAGGTGAATAAAAATCGTCATGAGATCCCTCCAAATAAGGTGAAGACCGTGGCGATGCCAACACCGATCGCGGCAGCTGTGAAAATAGCTTCAGTTCCCCGAGCAGTCCCACTGATGAGATGGCCTGCCAAAATATCCCGAAAGGAATTGGTGATCGCTACACCAGGAACTAAGGGCATGACGGCACCGATAATCAAATTATCGACGTTTTGTGCGACATGAAGAGAGACCGCTAGAAGAGACAAAGTACCGATCAGTAAAGAGGCGCAAAACATATCCAAAAAGCGGATATCGATGACTTTTTTGACCCAATAGGCGCATAAAAATCCCAGACAGCCAATGACAAACGTTGCTAGAAAATCAAACCAAGCACCGCCGAAAATAATCATTAAAGTACTGCTGACCACGCCCGCACTAAACACCTGCAGCCAATAAGGAAAACTTGGTGTCGTTGGATTGACCTTTTTTAATGCCTCGTGCAGTTCCACTAACGAAATTTTTTTTTCAGCATAGGCACGGGACAATCCGTTGACGGCAACAATTTTTTCGAGATTGATGACTCGATCATGAACATTTTCTACTTGTGCATAGTGGCTACTGCGTAAGCCCATAAAAAGTCCAGTTGCTGTTACATAACTAATGCTGCCTTGCTCCCCGGCATTTGCTGCAATTCGATTCATTGTATCTTCCACTCGATAGACTTCCGAGCCGTTTTCCATCATGATTTTTCCTGCCAACAAACAGGTCTCCAATAATAGCTCTTTTGATTCAGCCATTTCCAAACTCCTTTTTCAATCGAATTTGCGCACTACATTCTTAGTGTACAATTTCAGCGAGTTTTCAACAAGGAAGAAAAGTAGATTTGAAAAATAACTAGCAGCCAATGCGTAGGATTTTTTGTGATACATGAAAGGAGAAGCACTTCTCTTAATTAGTAAACATTCGTTTTTAATGAACAAAGTGAATAGAAATAAGATAACGGATGGAGTGTTTTATTTTAAAAAAATGAATATCTCGGTTACAATTAAATAAATATAAAAAGGGGGATTTATTGATGCGAAGGAAGGTCTATACAAGAGAACACATTTTGAAGGCCGCTTATGAACTGATCAATAGAGAAGGTTTTGGCAATTTTACGGCCCGGAATATCGCGAAGCACATGGGAATTTCTACTCAACCGATTTATCTTGAGTTCGAAAATATGCAGGACTTAAAAAATACCTTGGTGGAGGCTGTTTTCAAAGATTTATCGGAAAATGTTTTTCCAGTTGTTCGAACAGGAGACAAACTTGTTGATTTAGGCCTGAATTATATACGCTTCGCTCAAGAGCAGCACAATCTCTACATCGCCCTTTTTATCGACGACTATGGCGGTGGGAAATTGATGCATGATTTTTCATCGACCTATTTCAAATCCTTGATCAAATCAGAAGAAAAATATGCGGATCTTTCAGAAGATGCGGTAAATGCACTACATAATGGCGCATGGATCGTTGTGACTGGTTTGGCTTCCTTAATGTCGGCGGGTATCATCACACCCACCGATGACCAGATCATCAAAATCATCAACGAGACCATTGAAGGCGTAATCGAAAAGAAAGATAGCTACATCTTCGATTAAAGAACAAAAAATCTGCATCCCATTACTTATTGGGTGCAGATTTTTCTTGACATTTTTAATAAAACTAGCGAAAATAACTGTTATGGAGAGTTGGCAGAGTGGTAATGCAGCGGACTCGAAATCCGCCGACCCGGTTCATCCCGGCGCGCAGGTTCAAATCCTGTACTCTCCTTATGAAGAAACCAGAAGAACCCTTGACTATATAAGGAATGCTTATATATCAAGGGTTCTTGCATTTTTTTAAATATAAGAAAGTGGGAGAAAACTAGAGAAAATAGAATGATTTTGCACCAATTTTGCACGAGATTATGAATTCATGCAAATAGCTCACCCATTGTCGTGCTAACGATTTGAGACTCTTTTTGTTCCATTTCATCAAGAATATGCTGATAAATACCTAATGTCGTTTCAATTTTTTTATGGCCCAAACGTCTGGAAACGTATTTTAGATTAACACCTTGATAGATAAGTATTGATGCATGTGTATGTCGAAGTCCATGAAAGTTTATCGGTTGATCTATTCCAATTTTCTTTTGATGTTTCTTCAACGTTTTGTTTACTGCAGAGTTTGATATCAACTCCATATCGTCATTTAGGAAAACTAGATTTTTCTCATTCTTTAGTATCCTACCAAAATAATATTCACGTTGATGTTTCTTTAATTGTTTTAAAAGGTCAAGAGTGAAGTCGTCAACAGTAATAAGGCGCATTGATTGGTAATTCTTTGTATTTGAAAAGTCTTGTTTGTATACATAGTCCCATGTTTTCTCAACTCTAACAGTTTTATCTTCAAAATCTATACAGTTCCAAGTCAATCCAAGTATCTCCGCATAGCGCATCCCTGTAGCAATACCTAAAAGAATCATATATCTAGATACGTAGGTTGGCTTGATGCCATCAATCAAAGAATTTGTGAGTTTTTTGGTTTCATTGTAGCTTAGGAATTTATCTCTATCTGATTTATCTGAAATACCACCACGAGATGAAACCTTATAAGTAGGGTCTTTTAAAATAATTCCTTCTTGCAGTGCATCCTGGATGGCTGCTTTCATATAGATGTGAATTTTAGAGACAGTGGAGGATCGTCTTGTTTTAGCAAATTCATTCAACTTCTGCTGATAAATTTTCCTATTCAAATCTTTAAGTTTTATTCCTTTGAAATTTGCTTCCGCAAATTTTATAGACTTTTCTATATCAGCATCATTTGCTTTTGAAAATTTGCCTTTTCTATAAACTTCATACCATTCTCGAAAATAGACAGGAAATTCTTGATCAGCATCAGAAATTTTAAACCCTTCAGTTAGTTTTTTTTCAATAGCAGCTGCAGCTAAATGAGCTTCTTTTTTTGTAGCGAATTTCCCTTTAGTTTTTGTTTTGTATTTACCATCAGTATCCTTATAAGAAACACGATACTGCCAACCATTATCTTTCTTTTGAATACTAGCCATATTGATTCAACTCCTTAGTTTTGCTACAATAGGCATGACTAAATAAGCCTTACGTTTATTTGGGTCCAGCACGTCCTCGACCGCCAAGAAGAGGGACGTGTTTTTTATTAATTTAAATTATTAACAGCGTAATCAGCCTCTTCTTGTGTGAACTGACCTCCGTATTCAGAAACTAATTGATCTCTAATTCCTTCAGGGGACATTGACATGCTTTCTTGATAACTCTTTGCTTGTTCCAATGCATTAGCATTCCAATCAGCTTTAATGTTATCAATAGCGTATTGCGCTTCTTCAGCTGTAAATTGACCGCCATTTTCAGAAATTAGTTGGTCATAAATTCCTTGTTTAGACAGATGCATCGAATCTGAATAAGATTCAGCTTGTGCCAGTGCGTTAGCATTCCAGTCAGCTTGGATATTATCAATTGCATACTGCGCAGCATCAGGTTGAAATTGACCACCATACTCGGATACTAGCTGATCATAGATTCCTTGTTTGGACATGTGCATTGTATCTGAATATGATTTCGCTTGATTCAGTGCAGATTTAAATTCGCTAGAAACATTATCTTCTGGCTTAGACTCTTTTTCAACAACTGTAGATGAACTTTCTTCTTTAATTGATGAACTCGTCGATTTATCTGCAACAGAAGAGCTATTTGAAGATTTTTCGGCAGCAGAATCATTATTACCACCAGATAAACCGTTACCCACTATTGCTATAAAGATAATAGCTAGTACCCAAAACCAAACCCTTTTGTAAAATGGTTTCTTAACCTTGTACATTTTACCATCTTCGCCTCTAACTCTTTTTGCCATTTTTCTTTCCTCATTTCTTTGATATAATATATTTGTACAGTCTCAGAAATGAGCAGATCTTTTGGGAGCGGGAACTTCCAAAAGATTTTTTGTTTATCCAAAAATTTTAATAGGTTCCACGAATATAAACTCATTGTCGAATGTAAATTTATAGTTGCGATGATAATGGTATTTACCGTATTTATTGAAATAGTGAATGAGAGTATCTTCAAAAAATTCGGGAGTTACGTTCAGGTGTTCGCTGCATTCATAAATGTTGTTGCATCCATTCAAAGCACAGTCTAAGAGATCATCAAGTGTGATCAGAATTTCAATACCATATCTTCTAGCTTTCCATTCTTCTTTCCAAGCCTCGGGATCTTTATAATTAAGAATATTTCCAATAGTTCTTTTATGGTGACCAAATTCTTCAGCCAAAACAACCTTCTTTTTTCTACTTGATTTATTTTTATCTAAGTAGATCCGATTGTTTCTATAAAGACCTGTATATCCAGTATCCTGCTCTAAAGGTAATTCTATAACTGGAATTTCAGTCGTAACCTTGTTTAAAAGATTTTCAAAATCATCCATCTGCAACCCTACTTATCATCAAATTTTTTATCTGCTTCATCTAAATATCGATTTAGATCTTCAAATTCTTTCTTAGATAACTTCCTATTAGGATCGTCAGAGTGAGCTGCGATTGTGAATAATTCTTTCTTCTGTTCTTTGAGTTCATTTTGAGCAAAATCATATACTCTTTTTTGGCGATCCATATTCAACTGGCTGTAAATAGAATCTATTGAAGACTTGCTTTCTTTGTAAGTAGTGTCAATATCACTTTTCATAATCCCAAAATAATCAGCGATTTTTTGAATAACTCCATGAGATGGATTAGAGCGCAAATTCATATAGTCACTCATAGTTGATGGAGAAATCCCAATTTCTTTAGCTAACTGTTTTTGGGTTATATTATTTTTTCTAATAAAACTTTTTATATTTGCTGCAATAATGATATTCCTTTGTTTATCATCCATGTTTTCACCTCTTTATATTTCATATTATACGAAAAAATCGAATCAAAGTAAATATATAAGTACGAAAATTACGAATTTATTTGTTGACAATACGAAAAAATCGTATTATATTTGACTCATCAAATACAGAACTATGAGGAGGAAGTTGAATGAAGACCCTAAAAGAGTTGCGAGTGATGCATAGTTTGACTCAGGAAGAGCTAGCAGAACTTTTTGATGTTACTTCAAGAACTATTCAAAATATGGAAAAAGACTCTTCCAAAATAAAAGATAGTTTGCTTAGGAAATATATTGATGCTTTCGGTGTCAAGTATGATGAAATTTTTTTAGGCAATGAATACGAAAATTTCGTACACGAGCAAGACAAAAAGAAATCAATCATTTTGACCTTCAAAAGCAAACAAAGAAATTAGGGAGGGAGAAACACTATGTCTCAAACCATTGAAATCAATACACCGATTCAAATCTTAATACCTTCACATTTAAAAGTTGTGGAAATTGAAGAATATGAATCATTAAAGAAAAAAGATTTGATGGGTCAAACATGGACAATGGATGATCTTAAGGAACGGCTGCAAACTACTGACGAAGATTGGATAAAGGAAAAAATCCTTTATCCAAACAGAGAAATACTAGATGTCAGGAACGGCGGTTTTGTTCGTTACTCAAAAGGTAAAGGGAATCCTTGGAAATTCAATGCTTTAGAAATGGCGAAGTATTTGCAAGAAAACTGGGCAAATATTATGTCAGATTGAAAGGAGTGATTTTGTGAATAAGAAATGGTTAGCTACGCTCCATGACAATCCATTGTATAAAGCACGTCAATTACAAGGGATTGCTTATGCCAGCTTATTGTTAAACGGTATTTTGTTAGCTATTTGTTTCCTATTAATGATTGGAGGGTAACTAGATGTTTAAAGAAAGAGAAATTATTTTCACTACTAATCGAATGTATGTTAAGCCATACACTCAAAAAATTAAGTCGATTATCTGGAATAAGTTTGAATCGACATGTGAAGTAGAGGATCGTTCATTTGATAGTGATGAGACACCAACGATCGCGTTATATTTTGTTGTTTCAGATGACCAGTTTCAAAAGTTACAAATGGCCATCCCTAAGTTGCTACCGGATTTAGTAAGTAAAGGAGGAATTCAATATGAATAATGACAAGTTAGCACTGACATTAGGCGATAAGTTGATGGCAAAAGTTAACAGTTTGCTAGATGCAGAAGTTCGAACAATCACTGCCGATTTACAGGATACTCAAAAGGACATTGAAGCAAAACGCACGATTTCAATAAAGGTTGGAATCAAAGTTACTAGTGATCATCGAGGAATTACCATCGATGCAGAATCAAATCATGGATTACCGAAACGAGAATTGGAACCAGTTGTTTATCCAATTGATGTCAATAATTCTGGACAGATAAATTTGTTCGAAGATGAGTGAAAGCTGTAGGTGATGTAGATGTTATCAAAGGCGATCGATTACTTGGAAAAAATGCCTGCAATTGTTATGCAGGTTCGTATGAGGAAACGTGGAGAGAATTATGTATACAGTATTGAAGCGAAAACTGAGCGAGGTAGAGTAGAAACATTTCAGTTGCGTGGAAGGACGTTGTATCACCATGTTTTTCATCTTGGAAAACAAACCGAAGAAAAGGTTCTTTTCCAGTTTTCAGAACAATAAAAAAAGCCGCCAAAACTGGCGACTTCTGAGAATGGTATTTCTTATCTCCGACAAGATAAGTATACCATCCTCAGACTATTTTTGCAAAAAACGCTGCTATTTCGGCGTTTTATCGTCCTTGTATTAGATACTAACTTAACGGACGTAGAAAAATCTGGGGTGTTTGTCATGAAGAAATCATTTGTTAGAGAACGCAGAGTGGAAGCAGGACCATATAAAGAAATCCGATTGTATAGTAGGACGATCGAGCAGGAACGAAAATGTAGAGAACCCAGAGGTAGGAGGAAAAAAGTTACTGGCTTATCTCAAGCAAGATGGAATCAAGCCCAAAGTAAAAGAAAGGCTGCATTGTTTCTATATGCAAATTTTGGAGAGAAAGATTACTATGCAACATTCACTTATTCCGATCAGTTTCTACCTGAAAAGCCTGCTGATGCAAAGCGTGATCAAGAAAACACTTTGAAAAAACTTAAAAGACTCTATGAGAAAGAAAGGTTCGAACTCAAGTACATGTGGTTTACCTCTTATCAATACGATGAGGAAGTAGGCTATATCACTCGAATCCATCACCATA
>NZ_JBLGTY010000043.1:0-10044 GCF_047470845.1 Candidatus Enterococcus avicola
GTGATATTTCCTCCAGTGTGTTTTCTTATATTTTACACACCTTATCTTTTCTGTCTAGTTAAGTGTAGCCTATTCAGTCAATATATTCAAGGCAATCTGCCTCCTCATCCTCTTCATCCTCTTCGTCTTGGTAGCTTTTTAAATATGGCGCTTCATAGAGTAATTCTGTAAAGGTCCAATTCTCGTTTTCATACCTCGGTATAATCTTACCTATCACCTCAAATGGTTCGCTGGGTTTATCGATATCTTTCAGGTGCCCTGCTTTCATTTCTGTAATCACTGTTCCCGCCTCTCTTCTATATCAGCGGCATATGTGCTATCCAGGCAGCCGGTTTTACCAGTGTATTTTTTATACATGTCCCTGGTATATTTTGTTATATTCCTATCATACTCCGGATAGGCATAATGAAGCCTTTCCGCCACCTCACCGGATACCGCCCTGAACAATTGATGGCATAGAAATAATGCTTCCCATATGTTTTCATAGGAATCCATCCGGTAGGTGGACAAAAGTTTCTCCCACAAATCCTCGGATATATACCTTTCAATAAACTTATAGTTCTTGCCTACACTTAATTTAAAGCCTGTTTCGATGCCGACCTTCCATGATATCATTCTCAGCAGCTCATGGCGAACAATCTGATTAAAATGATCAATAGCAAATAAAATTTCCTTACGGCACAATCCTTTAATAACATAAGGTGTTACATTCCAAAATTCATTGCAGCAATCATCATACTCCCTTGCGCTTGGCTTTCTTACATGATAATCTATATCAGTCGGAACTATGTCCCTTTTAATTCTACAATCTTTATCAATTAGAACCTTTATTAATTTATTGCCCTTTAGGTAATTATCTAACTCTTCCAAGGGCAATAAGGTAAGATCAATTTTATTGTAATCATCAAATAGCATAAGATAGGAAAATCCCTTTTCTTCAGGTGGGAATAATTCCATATCCTCCGGCTTTTGCATCATTATTATATTCCCAAATTGATTAAGCCAGTCATCATTAGATATAAACGGTTCTATATCACTTACAAAATATGTAATATCATAATCCTGAAATTCATCTTTAGGTATATTAATATTTGCGCGTGACCCCTCAAGGGTCACAATTCGAATACGTTCATCCTGTTCTGCTAAAGAAAGTACTAAATCCATCATTTCTTTTTCTGATCTCATTTACATACTCCTCGTTTATTTTTTCTATATTATTACATCTTCTTTTTTGCCGATACAATCAGCATCATTGGGCGTCGCATTTCATCCGCCATCCCCGGAATATCCATCATGTTCTCTGGCGGCTGTGGCTCCACAATCTGATTTATTATAAAACTATTTGAAAGCAGTGTATTTAGATATGTGGTCAGTGTTCTATGATATTTTGTAACCTTTTCTTCCAAAAACATAGCTGTCCGTTTGCCCTCATAATAATAATTGTCCACCGGGAAATGCAGTATTTCTCCTTTTTCGTTATAATACCAGTCTTGTGTTCCATGAGCAGTAAAAACAGGATGTTCAACTGTAAAAACTAAATTGCCACCAGCCTTCAGCATCCTATATATCTTTTTTATTAAATTCTCATAGTCTGCTACATAATGAAACGCAAGCGAACTTAGTATTACATCAAAGCTCTCCTCTGGGAAATCCACATCTTCTATGGCACAGCATTCATATTCAATCTGTGGAAAATGGGTTTTTCCTTTTGCTACTTCGAGCATTTTATGAGAAATATCAACACCTACTACAGAGGAAGCACCGTTTTCCATCGCATATATACAGTGCCATCCATAGCCGCATCCTAAATCAAGCACACGCTTACCCTTAAAATCAGGTAGCATCTTTTTCAAAGTCTCCCATTCTCCCGCACCAGCCAGTCCTTTCTGCGAGCGACTCATTTGACTGTATTTTTGAAAAAATATATTATCATCATATTTGTTTTCTTTCATCTGAACTCTCCTCGTTTAAAAAGTTATTTATCTCCGATACAATTTCATTCACTTCTTTATAAAGTTTCTCGGTCATATCGTAGCATTCAAAAAGTGAGATACCGAGTACTTCAAAAATATGATTTACCTTCTCGGTATATTTTTCAGGTTTATGTTCAAAAGTTTCAAGCAGTTTTATAGCTTTCTTTTCGTTGATACAATAAGCATTATTACATGCAAATAGTACTTGATTTAAGCATGAAATAATACGAAAAACATGGCCTGCAATATAATATTTATCCTCTACCCCCGCATTTGCTTTTACAAACATTAAAGAGAATTCAGCTTCAAATATAAAAAAGTTCATCAAGCTTTTCTTTAGAGCAGTAGGGTAAATTTCTGCCTGCTTTTTTAATTCGCATAAGCTTTCGTTCTTAGCATATAGTATTTTACTAATCGCTAATTCTCCACGATACATTGCACTTATATAACCATGGGGATGCCCGGTCTGATAATTGGCAGTAACAATTCCTTGCTCCGTATCTTTGATTATTTGTTCTACCCGTTTTATATCACGTAAAATCAAGTCAACATGATACCCATTTATAAATAACCATCCGCCGCCATTAATCCAATCACCCCACGCTCCGGGAGGCACAACAAGGTTGTTTCTATTTTTATCATCCAATTCTGTAGCAATTTGATTAATCGCTGTCAGGTCAAATGAGTCTGAATTGTAATAGATTCCGATATCTATATCAGAATTTTCTGTATGGGTGCCTCTTGCACGTGAGCCCCCTAATACGATGCCTTCTATAAAAGGCAAAGATGATAATTTCTCTGTTACTATTTGAATAACATTACCTACCATATAAACATCCTCCTTTATTCGTTAGATATTTTTATTTCTTCTCCATCTGGTAAAATAAATGCCTGCACAAACTTGACACCTAGCACATCAGCAATGGCCTTCAACTCATCCAAGGTTACTGTTTCTCGTTGTAATTTTTTATTGAAATTCTGTGGAGTCTGGCCAATACGTCTAGCAAGTTCGGAAACACTTATATTCATTTGCTCACACAGTTCTTTAATCATTTCTGCCGTAGTCATACAGCACCTCCAAGTTTACGCTAAGAATATTGTAAACCATTTGATTGATAAACACAATAGTTATTAAAATATTATTATAATCAGCAAGCAAAAGAAAACCCACAACTCTACTGTAGAGTCATGGGCTATTTACTTTGGGTTTTTATATTTCCATTTCGATGCCAGATTTGAAGACTATGACGAAGTGGTCTTCATACACTGTAACGCTCTGGATTATCTTCCTTACAAGCTTATCATCATATTCTAAGGTGCGGAATTTGTTTTTGCGGATAAATTCAGGCTCTATAATTTATAGAACTGATGAATCATTTTTTGATTCATCAGTTCTATTTTAGTTTATTTAAGTAGAAAAGCATGTCGTCTATCTAGTAAAATTAAAGTACCAACCAAAATCTTAAATAGAAAGGACGACATGTCATGACTAATCATATCAAAAAAATGTTGCGAATTAAAGAAAGATTTAAATTTAACTTGTGTTGAAGAAGGAAAATACAAAGGTGTGAACACATTAATTATCACTGGTACCTACTCACCTAAGCTTACGGCCTGTAAGTATTGTCAGTCTCATGCGAACGATGCAGATGAAAAGAAAACCATTGTAAAAAATGGGAAAAAAGAAGTGACAATTCGTTTGGAATCATATCAAAATATTCCAACTATTTTAAAGCTAAAAAAACAACGATATTTTTGTAAAAACTGCCATCAACATTGGACAACTCAATGTTCTATCGTTGAAGAAAATTGTTTTATTAGTCGATTCATGACATTTAGAATACTAGAATTATTAACTCAAAAAATATCAATGACCGTTATCGCTAAGATATGTCATGTATCACTCACAACCGTTATAAGGGTCCTTAAATCTGTTGAAAAACATTTACCTGAAACGCTTAAACCACGCTCTTTTCCAAAAGTTCTAATGGTTGATGAATTCAGATCTCATGCCACCTATGAAGATAAAATGAGTTTTATTTGTGCCAATGGTGAAACCGGTGAACTGGTTGATGTTCTTCCTAGTCGTAGACTTGATAAACTAATGAATTACTTCAATCGTTCTCCCAAGGAGAAACGAGAACAGGTAAAATTTCTAGTGACAGATATGAATGCGGCTTATTTTCAGTTAACTAAAAAAATCTTTCCTTGTGCAGCTTTAGTCATTGATAGGTTTCATATCGTTAAACACTTAAACCAAGCTTTTAATGACTTTAGAGTCAGGGAAATGAAAGCATTAATAAAGAATCACCAGCGTTCTGAAGCCAATAAGCTAAAAGTAAATTGGAAATACCTATTAAAGAATCAAATGACTGTTTCTAGTTCAGAATATAAAAATTGGAGAAGCTTTCCTTCACCTAAGTTTCCCCCTCTAACAGAATCAATGATGATTGATCGTCTTTTATCATTTTCTACAGACTTAAAAGAAGCCTATGGCGTGTTTCAATTATTAACCTATCACTTTAGAAATAAAGATCCAGACTCATTTTTTGATTTATTAAAGAACTTACCGACTACCTTAGATCCACTATTTAAACAGAAGATTGAAAATCTGATTAATTATGAAGAAGGGATTCGTAATGCTTAACGTATAAGTATTCTAACGGAAAAATAGAAGCTAAAAATACTCATATTAAGATATTAAAAAGAGTATCTTATGGCTTCAAATCTTTTAGTAATATGAAGATAAGAATTTTTATGATAAACGACCTTGTCACAATTGAATAACTAAAAAAAGATGATGAATTTGAGAAAATTCTCAAATTCATCATCTTCAATATTTGTCTCATCAGTCCGATTTGACAAAGAGCCCGTTTTTTTATGTTTTCCTTACTTACTTAAAACAGTCACACATTCAATATGGATTGAGAGGACAGAATGAATGTCATTTGTGTATGTCCGTTCTCGGAAACATATCCACGACACTTTTTGCACTATCGGTAGACGGGAACATATCCATAGGCTTCGCTGTTTTTTGAAAAACTGAGGTATGCTGTTAATTTTCAGTACCCAATACTGTGAATAACGTTACTCTCCTATTCACTAATGTAATTCAACAATCTTTCTAAAATGTCATGTGTAACTTTTAAGTTGTATTGTTCAATAAGGTGACTTTGCAAATCCATAACTAATAGCAAAGAATTTTTATAGGCTTCAAATAATTCTACCTTATCTAATCGAGCAGTGGTCTTTGCAAATTTTTTATAATTTTCAAGGCTAATTTCTTTTTCAAGGTTTTTACTCATGTTTAGCCAATTATCAGCATTTTTTTCTGCCATACGTATAAGTTGTAGTGTATTTTTTTGAAGTTGTGATAAGAGTTCTAATGAACGAGCATATTCTCCTCTTTTTAGAACGTTGATTCCCATCAACCATAGATTAGAGAAATTACACAACAAAAAATTAGCATTTTCTTCAGTAAGTCTATTTGGTCTTGCACCACTTATCTCTGATAAATAATTTTCTAATTGCCCTGTTTCATCGTAAATAAGCATAGCCTTCGTATCAGGAATATAACCTGAATCTTTAAACGAGGGGATTATGTTCATATCTTTTTCAGAAAGGAAATGAAATTCCCCACGTATAAGATTATCAAAAATAACTACCTCTGTTCCGTACTCATTTTTATAAAGCATCAAGTACGGAGCTACGTCAAACAACCAGTTGGATGAATCAAAGTTCGAGGTTATACTATCTTTCAAAAATATATAGAACTCTATATCAGAGTATTGGTCACCTTCTCCTTTGGTAAACGATCCATACATCATACAAGCTGTAATTCGTTCATCTGACTCAGTAAGATTCTTAACGTTTGCAATTAATTCTTTTTGTTTTAACATTTCTTCACCCTTTCATGTAAATATCTTTTAGTTATTGTGGCAACTCAAAATCTCTACAAACCTAAATTAATATTTTTCGTACAAATGTTATTGCAAAAAGCATCATCATGCTCCACAAACAATAGTGTAGGACAATATTCCAAAATCATTTTTTCAATTTGGATACGTGAAAAAATATCAATATAGTTCAATGGCTCATCCCATATATACAAATGTGCACTTTCACAAAGGCTTTTAGCAATTAGTACTTTCTTTTTCTGACCAGCACTAAAATCCACCATGTTCTTATCAAACTGCTCTCTATTAAAATCCAGTTTACGAAGAATCGTTTTAAATAGAGTTTCATCGATCTTATTATTATAGGCAAATTCAGATAGATTACCTTTTAAATATGAAGTATCTTGCGAAATATAAGAAATTTTTAGTCCACTTGCTAGCATAAAATTTCCGGTAAATTTAATATCATCTCCATTAATCAATTTTAGGATACTAGACTTACCACTCCCATTTTTTCCGATAATGGCAACTCTATCACCAATATTGACTCTGAAATTAAGATTACTGCATACTTCTTTATCTCCATAAGACAATGATAAATCATTCGCTTCTATTAAGCACTCTTTGTGAAATTCAAGTGGTGAAATTTTTAAGTCATCATATTGTTCAATGTTGTGGAGCAGTTCTGATTTTTGTAAAACGGCTTCCTGATGTCTTGACTCAATATTTTTGGCACGTTTCATCGCTTTTGCAGCCTTATGTCCAACATAACCCTTATCCAGTTTTGAACCAGAATTTGTTGTTCCATATTTACTTTTTTCTACTTTATTTGACCAGTTTGAACTACGTTTTGCTGCATAAGACAACCTTCCTATTTCTTTAAGGAGTTTCTTGTTTTCTGCCAGTTCAAAATTATCTTGTAACGTTTTGTTCTCCCACCAAGAAGTAAAATTTCCCTTTTGGATTTCGATATTCGTTTTATTGATAGATAGTATATGGTCAACACATTGATCAAGTAAGCTTCTATCATGAGATACCAAAATAAACCCCTTCTTGCGTTTCAAATAGTTTTGCACTACATTACGTGCATCGATGTCAAGATGGTTTGTAGGTTCATCAATAAGCAGGAAACAACTCGCTGTAAGGAATAAAGCTGCAAGAAGGACCTTCGTTTGCTCACCATTTGACAATGTATTAAACGGACGATATAAAGCATCTTCTTGAACATCAAGCAATGATATTTCACGAAAAATCTCCCAATCCATACATTCCGTACAAATACTCTTCATTACTTCAATTGTATATAGACTCTTATCTTCCACATCATAAGGAAAATACTCAAACTTAACTGTAGAACTTATATTGCCGGAATACGCATATTTGCCAAGCAGTAAATTTAAGAAAGTAGTTTTACCGCGTCCGTTTCTTCCAATAAAACCGAGTTTCCAATCTGTATCTATCTGAAAACTTACATTTTCAAAAATATTGTCATAACTTCCTTCATATGAAAAAGTTAGATTTGAAACATTTATTAAGGACATATATTTCTTCCTCCTTTACATTATAAAAATTTTATAAGCAAAGTCGGTTTTCGGCATTAATTACTCTATAATGTTATCCAACTCTGCAAGGATTTTGTCATGAATGACATAGTATCATTGTCTATCACGTTTATCTTCCTTTCTTTTACAAATATTAAAAGCCGCAAGAAAGTAAATTCTTACGGCTCAAAAACAAATACTATTATTACCTTTTGTTATACATAACATAAGGTTACTGTAATGTATTATTGAGTGTAGAATACTTAACTTTCTTGCAATTTGCATAACAAAACAAACGGTTCTATAGCCGTTTCTTTAAATATCTTATTATGCATCATATAATTAGCAAGAAAAGTTATACATTCTTCCACCTCCAAGTCGTTTTATTATATCATATTATCTTTAAAAATCCAATATAATTCTTCTGTTCTCTTTCTAAAGATTACCCTTCTACATCAATCTCGACTCCTGATTTGAATTCAACGGCGAACTTATCATGAAATACCGTAACTTTTTCTATAAGCCTCCTTACTAACTGCTCATCATATTCCTCTAACTCACAGGATTGTTCATTAAAGAAATCAGTCATTTCAGCGATTCGTTGCCTTTTTCCTTCACGCTCTGCATTTTCAACAAGTGCATTTTGCTTCAATTCTCGAAGGTGGTAGATTTCATCAGCCACATCTTCATAGTCATTCTTGGATTTTGCTTGGATAAGAAGCTGTTGTTGTAATTCTTCCAATTTGCTATCAATATCATTGGTGGCATTATCATTTTCTTCATTAAGTATAGTAGCTATGTTTTTCTGCAACGCCTGGAGGAAGGGTTCTTTGTTAGCCAAAAGTTCGTTAATAGCCTTGACCACTGCTGTCTGCAATGTTTCCTCGTTTATGGTAGGGGCAGTACATTCAGATCCTTTTTCCTCCAAACGGCTGACGCATCTCCAAACAATAGACTTGTAACCTCGGTTATTCCAGTGTACCCGGCGGTAAATATCACCGCACTGGCGAGCAAACTGCAACTGCAACTATGCAGGCACTTAATCTTAAAAGAACTACTTTCTATAAACTGGTGAAGGAAGTGATTGTATGATGACGATGTGTCCACGATGTTTAGAGCTATACAGTGAAATTTGGTCGAAGCCTTGTTGTAAATGCGCCGATAAGACCATTCCTGTTGATATTGAACTCATCAATGTCGTTCAGATGCTGCTCACTAGAGGCTTCGATGTATCTTATGCCACTTGTTACCCAGATAAAGAACAAGGTGAGATCGAAGCTATGGAAATTGAGATTCACTTTAGGGAATTGTATCCGCAGGCTCTCTTTGATGGTCTCCCACCTGACTGGATTGTAATTGACGAATACCCAGTTCTTGGCGGTAAGGTTCTTGATGAACCTGTTGATATCCTTACATGTGCAATCGAATATCGATTTGAAGAGAGCATCCATATTCAAAAGGATATCGCTATAAGCAATCTGGAAACATGGCTCGAAGAGAAAGACCCGCAATCTTGTAGGGCTATCCTTACATTGGCCGGCTTCTGAAAAAGTAAGACCCTCTCAACAGTAATGATCTGCTGAAAGGGTACTTTACTTTAATCTATGACCTTGAAGTGCCTTAATGCGTCTTTAATAGCTTCTACTTTATATTCTGGTGCTGGTTTATATGGGCGTTTTAGTTCTTCAACTGCGTTTGGTGCGTCGTACATCGGCAGGCCTAAGTTTCTTTTGACCTCTGCAATGTTTGCAGTGTGAACTTTGAAGCCGTACTTTTCTTCGATATACTCCTGAATAAGCCTGTAGGTGATACGATCTGGCTGGATTTTTCGGTCGTCTGCGTACTCCATTTTTACACTGATAAAATCGTCTGCACTTTTGTGGGACAATAAAACACACGTCTCAACGTGGCTCTAGTTGATGGCATTGATGTCTTAAGCTGATTTTTAACCCTTTCGTTCGCGGGAACGTATCAACGGTATTTTGATTATTTTTTAAGAAACTGATATATGGGGGAACATATCGAAGCAATCAATAATGCACATTAACAACTAGTCTTTGTTATATTTAAACTATTCGAAAAGGTAATTGGATATTAAGGGAAGACTCTATAGACTTTTTCATATGATTAACGAGTTCAGCCACCTCAGATTCCATTCCTTCCCACTTGTCAACACACTCTCCTAAATAAGCCTCTCTCGCTTTGTTGAGTAAAGTAGCATGCTCATCGGGTAATTGAGGTATCGCCCATTCAGCTGCCAGATCTTTTGAGCGAATTTCACCAGTAGATGCTGTCAGCCACATTCTGGCTAAAGTTAAAATCACATTGCGTTCGTCACCGTTAATGCTAGCTATCAACCCGGGCAACGATTCTTTAATTGCTTTTCGAATATCTGTCATTGGCACAGGCTCAATTACTTCTGTTGCCTTTGGTCCCAAAAGGTTAATACTATTTTTTCTTAGTTGTGCTAAAAGTATTGCTAAATCCGGATCATAAGTCGACTCAGGAATTTCTCCCTTTTCAAACTGCTCTCTTAGCCACTCGCCATACATAAATTTGAATAGGCTACACTTAACTAGACAGAAAAGATAAGGTGTGTAAAATATAAGAAAACACACTGGAGGAAATATCACA
>NZ_JBLGTY010000044.1:0-7719 GCF_047470845.1 Candidatus Enterococcus avicola
CGTCATTCCTCCTGCTATCTTTTTCTATTATTCTACCTTATTTGATAGTAGATTTAAAACTTTGCAACAGAACCCTAAAAAGTAAACAGAAATGATATAATCAGTTACGTAAGGAGGTTTCAAGTATGTGCACTAGTATCGCAGTAGTAGATATTACTTTATCTCATTCATAATGAAAAAAATGGCAAGGAGAAGGTTATAATGAACCAGAAAAACCCAAAGGACACTCAAAATTTTATTACTTCTAAAAAGCATGTAAAAGAGATATTGAATCATACGAATATAAATAAACAAGATAATGTAATAGAAATTGGATCAGGAAAAGGTCATTTTACCAAAGAACTTGTCAAAATGAGTCGGTGGGTGGATTCTATAGAAATTGATGAGGACTTGTGTCAAGTCACCCAAAAAGTCGTGAAGCCTTTTCAGAATATAAAAGTTATCCATACGGATATTCTGAAATTTAACTTCCCCAAAAACAAAGACTATAAAATATTTGGTAATATCCCCTTTAACATCAGTACTGATATTGTCAAAAAAATTGCTTTTGAAAGCAATTCGAAATATAGTTACCTTATTGTGGAGAATGGTTTTGCAAAAAGATTACAAAATACGAAACGAGCTTTAGGTTTGCTATTGATGGTGGAATTGGACATAAGAGTTCTCAAAAAAGTGCCACGAGCATATTTTCACCCTAAACCGAATGTAGACTCTGTATTGATTGTTCTTGAACGACATCAACCATTGATTTTAAAGAAGGACTACAAAGAGTATCAATCTTTTGTTTATAAGTGGGTAAACCGTGAATATCGCGTTCTTTTTACTAAAAACCAATTCCGACAGGCTTTGAAGCATGCAAATGTCACTAATATTAATAAACTATCGAAGGAACAATTTCTTTCTATTTTCAATAGTTACAAATTGTTTCAGTAAATTAAAGTAATAAAGCGTTCTCTAATTTCACAAGAGAACGCTTTATTCTTCCTAAAAATTTTCAATATTTATTAATAAATCGGTTGTTTTAAAAGTAGGCACCTGTTATTGCAATAAAATTAGCCTAATTGAGAGAAGTTTCTATAGAATTTTTCATATACTTAACGATTTGTATATTATTTATATAATTGGCTGGTATTGAACGTTTGTCTAAAATCTTTTTCACTTCATCTGCAGTTGAACCTGCATATTCTCCATATGTTGCAATAACAAATAGATATTTGCAATTAAAAATAGAGCGTTCTAAAAAATCTCTAATATATGGCGGGATATTAACGTGAAAAACCGGGAATACAATACCTATCCTCTCGTCTGAGAACTCATATTTATTCTCTTTTATCATTTGTGGGATGGATATTAGTTTTCCACCAAGTCTTTTCGCAACATAAAGACTGTTTCCTGTTGCGGTAAAATACAAAATTGTCATTTCTGCTACCTCTCTTTAACTAATTAGGATTCAAAATTGATTTTTGATGCAGTTACACTTGCATCGGGTTTGAATTGTTATCTAGGTGTCATCATAATGAGTATTATACTTAAGAAAATTCAAAATGTAAGTACGCACATTTGTGACGTATACTATCCCAACGGATAGTGTAAAGGATGAACTAGATTTTGTTTAAACGTTAAATTTCTCAATTCCCTGTACAAATCTATCTTTATCCTCATCTCTCATTAATGGAATAACTGTAACACAGGATACATTCCTCATTTTTTACAGTGGCAATAATCAGTCTACTATGTTCAACTTCTATGAGAAAATATACTTCGTTTGGCTCTTTTTAACGAACAATACAAGAAAAATATCCTAATTATCTGTTGCTTTTTTACTACAAAACAATCGATTAGTACATTATTACCATACCTATTTAGCACCAAGGCAAGCAATTCTACAAATCACAATATAATCTGATTTATCACCCTATATCTAAATACTATTGTTGAACTTCAGTTTCTCTTATCTTAACCTTCCTTTCTGCTGTATTTGAGACGTCATAACCTCTTGAACATTTTCAAATTCTTTACTTATGACATATTCATCAAATACTTCAGTCCCATATTTAGAATCTGGTTCTGCAACGACAGAAACCACCTGCTCAATCCTCCTGTTATATACAGAGGGCTACTGGAAGAACAACTTCTGGCAGCATAACAATCAAAGGAAATTTAGTGAGTTTATACGACTACACTTTTCTTGACAATTCCAAAGTATAGATAATAAAAACCGCTATGCGGCAAACTCAAAAGGTCTTCACATAGCGATTATATCTAATAAAAATTCATTAATTTTTTTACATTTTCAACAACCAGAATGTATCATTAACACTTTTACATCCTTATTGCATAACTCAAAAATTACATAACTTCCAATTCTCTCATCAACTGTTCCCATTCATTAAAATAATTACCCTGACACCTTTTAACATCATCAATTGATTTTTGTATTTCCGTCAGTACTATATAATCAGAAGAATTGTTTGGTTCAGAAATGATTTTATTCAATCTTTCTAATTCTTCATCATATTGATTTATTAACACTTCAAGCTTTTCAATTCGTTTCTCCTTCTTAACCTTCTCCTTCTCAATGGAGTTACGATCGCCTTTTACTGTGTTATTTTTCTCTACTTTCTGCTCAACTTTAATGTTATTAAATGGCTTTTCAGAATTCATCCTTTTTTTCTCGTACTCACCATAAGTAGATTGTACAAACTCTACACCATCCTTATCAAAAACAAGTAATCTGTCAGCAATCTTATTAGTAAAATATCTATCATGTGACACAAAAATAATTGTACCTTGATAACTGCATAAGATATTCTCTAAATTCTCTTTTCCAATAATATCCATGTGGTTTGTCGGTTCATCTAAGATTAAAACATTAGGACGTTTATATAATAATTTACATAATGTCAATCTAACCTTTTCTCCACCTGACAAAGAGGACACCGGTCTAAAAACATCATCTCCACTAAACTGAAATGAGCCAAGAGCAGTTCTGACCTCTGTGTCATTTAGCTCAGGGTATTCGCTTTGAAAAATTTCGAATAGTGTATCATCTCCACTGATTTGAGCAAGCTGTTGGTCAAAATAGCTAATTTCAACATTGTATCCGAATTTAAAATCTCCAGACAATGCTGCCACACCACCCATAAGTGTTTTAAGCAACGTGGATTTACCAATACCATTACTCCCAACAATTCCAAGCTTCTGTCCCCTTTCAAGGTTGAAATTAACCTTTGCAAGAGGAGTATCATAGCCTATCACAAGTTCTGAAGCACTTAATACTTGCCTTGAACTACTGATTCTCGGTTGAAATTTAGACATATAAGTTTTTGTATCGTATTGGTCTGGTGCATTTAATATTTGCATACGCTGTAATAATTTAATTTTAGATTGCACCATTTTAGCTTTCGTAGGTTTATAACGAAAACGTTCAATCAAGCGTGTAATCCTTTCAATTTCTATCTGTTGCAAGTCGTAATCTTTTTGCTGTTTGATATGATTTTCTCGTTTTTGCTCCTCAAAGGCTGAATAATTACCTTTATAACATTTGGTCTCTCCCCATTCGATTTCATAAACCTTATCCACAATTCGATTAAGAAACATTCTATCATGGGAAATAATAACCAATGTAGATTTATAACTTCTCAAATAACTCTCCAACCATTGTATTGTTTCTATATCAAGGTGGTTAGTAGGTTCATCAAGTAATAGAATGTCTGGCTTTGTTAAAAGTATTTTTATAAAAGCTATCTTAGTTCGCTGACCACCTGAAAATTCAGAAATGGGTTTTTTATCATCTGCTTCAGTAAAACCCATACTACGAATCATCGTTTCATATTCTTTTTGGTAGGTTAGACCTCCAAGAGCCATATACCTTTCAAGGATATCAGAGTATTCATTGATGATTTTATCATCATATTGATTCTCCATTTTATCTATCAGCTGTTTCATCTTGTTTTCCATATCAATAAGCGTCTTAAATACCTTACGGACTTCATCCACCATTGATATACTTTCATCTTCAAAAGGCATCTGTCTTAAATAGCTAATATAAGGGTTACCGGTCTTTATTACTTGAAACTCACTTTCACCAGTTCCTTCTTCTAATTCAATTTCGCCTATAATAGCTTTTAGCAAGGTTGTTTTTCCACATCCATTTCTACCAACAATAGCAATCTTTTCATTATCATTGATTTCAATACCGATGTTTTCCAACACCATATTACCATCATAGTAAACGGCACCATTAATTATTTTGTATTGCATTTTCATATCCTCCTTTGCGTTAGTACTAGCAATTGCAAAGGTGGCTTTGGACAATAATTATTCTACTCCATGTAAAGCTTGTCACAGCCACCTATACATGGAGTTCTTTAAATGTTACTATAGTTGTAGATTTCATTTGCTTCTACCTCCTATCGATTATTAATATAATTCAATTGCCACCTTATTGTACATTGTTTCATCCTTAACATACTCAACTTTCGCACCAATAAAACAGTGTACGAAAGTTGAGTTACTTAAAAGTATTCTATTCTAAGAAATTCAAATTTGCGTGATTCCTAAGCTATTTATTTACAGCTTAAACTATAGAAGATGAACTAAACAATAACTAATCTTTACATAACTAAGTTATTACCCACGCTTTTTTAAACCTAATCCAGCTATTAAGGCAATGAGTATTGCCCCTGTAGCTGCAAGGAACGCATCTGAGTAGGACATAGCGTCCAATATATATAATGGATTTATCGGCTCAGTAGCATCACGTCGAGCGGATAATAATGCTCCAATCATACCTGCTCCAGTTCCTGCTCCAAGGTACAAAGCACCTTGGAAAATCCCCATTCCGACACCAACCTTGTCTGCATCGAGTGCACTTACTGCGGCGTTATTTGCGGGAGAATTCGTGAATGCAAAAGCAATCCCTACTCCGAGGACCCCCACGGAAACTAACAGAGGTGAAGCACCAGATGCATAGGTGGACAAGAATAAGGTAGACAGCCCCATCAGAGTCATCCCAGTAATTATCAGACGTTTATCCCCAAATCGATCAGAAAGACGGCCAACGAAGGGAGATAAGATTGCAACAGCCACACCACCTGGCAACAATATCATTCCAGCCTGTCCAGAAGAGAGTCCATTCACCTCAATGACTAGTAATGGGACGAACACAAGAACAGCGAAATAAGCAAACATCGAAAAAAATGCAATTATGACCGTATTGACATAATCCTTGTTATTGAACAGGACAGGTGGTACAAATGGATTTTCTGCGGTAACAATTCTCCAAATAAATCCCACCAAAGCTACAACAGAACCAATTAGGCTAGTTAACGATGAGAACGAAGAAAAACCAGAAGTTTCTCCTTGAGTGATGCCAAAAAGGAGTAATCCTACTGTGAGGCCGAGGAATAAACCACCAATGAAATCAAAGTTCTTATTGCTTCCTACGGATTCTGCCGGTTTAATTGTCGGTAACGCGTAGTAGGCACCAATAACAATCATAATGGCTAACAAAAATGTGAACCAAAACAAGGCATTCCACCCTAAATATTGACCAACTACTCCACCAAATATTGGACCAGCAGCAGTTCCAACACCAATACTTCCTGCGATAATTCCCAAAGCTCCCCCACGTTTTCCTTGTGGGAAAACCTTCGAAATTGCAATGACTGATAGAACTGGAATTGCGGACATCCCAGCACCCTGAACCATTCTTCCCAAAACCAACAATGGGAGGTTCGGGGCAATTGCACATAAAAGACTACCACTTGCCAGAATCATAATGGCAAAGATATATAGCTTTCGTAACTCAAAAAAGTCTGAGATTCGACCATAAATCGGAACTCCAATCGCAAGAACAAGTGCAATACCACTAACTATCCAACTCACTTGAGATTTCGAAGCTTCTAAAGCTTTGCTTATTAGTGGAAGTACGGGATTGACTGAATCAGCCGTAATTGAACCTACAAGTACAGATAGGGAGAGTACCATCATTAAAAGCCTAGTAGAACCCCTTTTTTCAGATTGAATCATTTCTTTAGATTTACTATCCTTTTTCATTTTATTTCCTCCTAAAATATATTGTGATTTTAGGAGGCTAAATCCACTGCTTTCACCATAAACCTCACCTCATATCTATTTATATTGTAAAACCAAATCAACGAACTCACCATATTTCTACAGCATGATTAAAGATTCGGTTCTCCAAACTAACTGAACTGATCAAACAAAAAAAAGGCACCAGTTTAACAACCGGTGCCTAATCATTCGTATGCATTTTTACAAATGCAATAGATTCATAAATTTTTGCCCATTATATAAAAGGAGGCAAAAAGTTTTCCGGTAGTGTTTCCATTTTTTGTTTTTGTGAAAAAGGACATACTGATCCCGTTGTACCTAAATCCCCTGAAACTTTTACATGCTTTCTAAACTCGACATTAATGAAATCAATTCCCATTACTTTTTGCCTCCTTTCTCATATTGTGATAATAACACAATTATAATTGATGAAAAAGAAATAATCAACCCTACTTTTTTGAAAACCAATTTAAAGCTTTACTACTTTTACTTACATAATAAAGGCAGGTGCAGTATAAACTTTTTTAAATAGGTCTTCTTTAACGAGCAGGTAGCGTCAGTTAAAGTAGATAATTTAAGATCGAAATCATATTATAGATATTCCGAAATTGGGCGTGATTGTTGCAGGTCAAAAGCTTAATTCCTCGATAAAATAAAAAGGAATTAGTTTTTTTATTTGTGGTACATTCTTCTGACCGTAATCAATTGTCATCTAATAATTACATTGTATTTTTTCATTTGATTTAACACGTTAAATATATGTTCTTAAAGTAAAAACATTGATGTTAATGGATTTTTAGTAATTTACTCTTGATAAACAATTACACCATCGAAGGAAGATATTAACGTTACAAAGAGATTAGTCGAAGCCGGAAAGTTACTAGGCATCGAAGTACTTGATCATTTAGTAGTAAACAGTGATAACGGTTTTACTAGCCTGAAAGAAAGAGGCTATATTTAAAAGGGAGAACAATTCCCTTTTTTTCTTCAAGAATTATTCCGTAGAATTTCTTCAAACGAATTTAGTAAAGTATTTTATGATAGAATAGAACTAGATAAAAATGGTATAGATACACTATAAGATACAAGAATTTATCTCCTACTCTAAAAAAATAAAATTAAAAAACGTCTCATATTAAATATAAAAAACGAAAGAAGTGACAAAGAAAGGAGGGTACTATGTTTGAATGAGGAAATTATTAAATCTAAGCTTCGTGTTCAAAAACATGGAGAAGTATTTACCCCTAAAAGAATAGTAAAAAAAATGCTAAATATACCCGAGATAAAAGAGGCTTGTGAAAATTTAACAGCAACGTTTTTAGAACCGACTGCTGGAGAAGGCGCTTTTTTAGTAGTAATACTCGAGAGAAAGTTAAACATGGTATCTAAAAAATACAATAACGATTTAATTCAATATGAAAATTATTCTTTGCTCGCCCTGACAACACTATACGGAATTGAATTATTGGAAGATAATGCCCAAATATGTGTGATGAACATGTTTCAACAATACTATGATAACTACAAAGAACAAGTTGAACATCATAATGGAGAATTAAAGAAAAAAGGGTTCTGTTGCAAAGTTTTAAATAAAGAATAAAATCCCTTACGGTATCTATGATTTAAGCTGGGATTCCCAAT
>NZ_JBLGTY010000045.1:0-5232 GCF_047470845.1 Candidatus Enterococcus avicola
GAGAGTGTAAAATATTTTGTGTAAATAGAAAAAAGGAAGTCCCTTCTGTAGAATAGAGTTACCACAACACATTCACAGAAGAGAGGACTTCCCTATGAACGATTTTACTACAGAAATTCTAAAGACTCTAGCGAACAAAGGCGATTTGAATGAATTATTCCGTGTCCATTTGGAGAAAGCAGTCAATACGCTTCTCAAAACGGAGTTAACGGCTTTCCTAGATTACGAAAAGTATGATCGCATTGGTTTTAACACGGGTAATTCTCGTAACGGCTCCTATGACCGTACGGTCAAGACCGAGTATGGGGAACTTCATCTCCAGATTCCGCGCGACCGCAATGGTGAGTTCAAGCAACAGACTGTTCCTGCTTATAGACGGACGAATGACACGTTAGAGGAGACCGTCATTCACCTCTTCCGAAAAGGTATTACCATGTCGGAAATCGCAGACTTGATTGAGAAAATGTATGGGCATCACTACACGCCCCAAACCATGTCCAATATAACAAAATCATTTACAGAAGAGGTAACGGCGTTTAAAGGGCGGGAGCTTCATGACCGTTATGCTGCTATTTATATGGACGCAACGTATATTCCGTTAAAGCGGAAAACCGTCGCCAAGGAAGCTATTCATATCGCAGTTGGCATTCGCCCGGACGGATCAAAGGAAGTATTGAGCTATGCGATTGCACCGACTGAATCCATCACGATTTGGGAGGAAATTTTATTGGACCTTCAAGAGCACGGTTTGAAAAATGTCCTCCTGTTCATCACGGATGGCTTAAAGGGGATGGTAGGAGCGATTAGTCGGTTCTATCCCAAAGCTCGTTTTCAACATTGTTGTGTACACGTTTCCCGTAATATCAGTCACAAAGTGCGTGTCGATGATCGTAAGGAAGTCTGTGATGATTTTAAAATGGTGTATCAAGCCTCATCTAAAGAGGTGGCGTTGGAAGCACGTGGTGCTTTTGCGAAAAAATGGAAAACCAGCTATCCAAAAGTGGTTGAATCGATTCTTTCGAACGATCACTTGCTCACTTTCTATGATTTCCCCTTGGCCATACGCAAGAGTATTTATTCTACGAACTTGATTGAATCCTTTAATAAGCAAATCAAGAAATACAGCCACCGCAAGGAACAGTTCCAAAACGAAGAGTCGATGGAACGTTTCTTAGTCTCGTCTTTTGATACTTACAACCAAAAATTCCTAGGTCGCAGTCATAAAGGCTTTCAACAGGCCGAAGGCGAACTTGAACAAATGCTAAGCCAACTGATTGAGAATTAGAAACAATCTACAGTAGGGAGGAACCATTTACACAAAATTATTGACGCTCCCTTATAAGTCTTTTTCCCATTATTTTTTATAGTTATATGGTATGCTTTTTAATGGCTTCAAATATAAAAGAGTTTAAAGCGTAATACACTTATGGGGAAGTGGTTTGGGGTGCGCTTTAAACTCTTCTTTATTATTATCTCACAGCATGCTTAAAAGGTCTATGGATTAAGTTATGTAAAAAAGTGCCTCTTTAAACGTCCTAAAATCCAAACAAGGATAGCATAATATACACTATCGTTGATCCAGAAAACAGGTAAATAAATTTTGCAAAAGCAATAAGTTAAAAACATTACAAAAAAGACAAGGATATCACATCAAGAAAAAATGTTTTGAAAATATCTTTGCCTTTTTGTATTATATCTATATTAAATAATCAATCACAACACATTAACTAATTTATATATTTAATTTGTTGTTTTTCTATAATTGGATAACTAATTAACTTATGACTATCTAAGTCTTCTTTATTCATATCAATTGCAGTAATTTGACTGTCTTCATATGTTCGATAATAATAGATTCCTTTGTCAACATTGCAACAAGAAGAATAAATTGTATATTCATATTTTCCATCACCAACATCACACAAACCTTTTTGTTGTTCTACTGAACCTAAGATATGGAAAAATTGACTAATACTTTCTGACTCTGAATCTCCAGATACAGAATTCAGCTTCGTAAAAGTCGCTTTAACAAAACGAGATACTGAGGATAAATCTCCAGGCAAGCCTATCCCTCCCATACCGCGGCTATAGGCATTCAAACTTATTTGATTTGAAAAATTATTTTTAGGAGTTTCACTCGATAAGACACGATAATTGTTTAAATTAAATAATTGATAGTCAAATGAAGGATTATTGGTAAGAACGCCCACAGGGTTATCATATATATGAAGTCCATCTTTCATACTTTCAATGACAATTGATTTTTCTTTATCAGCTAATAGCCAATGTAAAGGGGATAAAGGAAGTTCATCACTATAATTTATATTTGCTAAATTGATATTTTTTAACAATTTTTTAGCTTCTCCTACTGTTGAGCATTGTCCTAAAATCCAAGGAATAAATTCAAAAGGAGATACATTGTCTTTCCCTTCTTGTATTTCTTTATAATCAGCATACCCAGAAAAATTTAGCCCAGCCATACTCAATCCTTTTTCATTTGTCGCATCGTAATAAAGAGGGTAGTCAGCTATACCAGCGGCAATACCAATCATTGCATAATGAGTATCCAAATCATTTACCTTTCGAAAATTCAACTTATAATTTCTTGGAGTAACAGTGACTACTTCATTGTAAGATATTTCATAATCAAAATTCCTTCCAAAATAATGATCACTTGTTACATAAGTAATAGACGTACACATAGTTTATTCCTCCTAAATATTATTCTGTCCACGTTCATTTTACTCCAAAGTTTTCCTCATTTCAAAAGAAAATCACAGAATACACGAAGAAGCGTTTCTATTTGTATAAACTATATCAAAGTTCTATACTTAAATTATCAAATAAAAAGGACGTGAAGATAAATGTCAAATTTAGAAAACAAAGAAGAAAAAGTTGTAAACAAAATTGTTTCTGTTGTCAATAAACTGGATAAAGAGTTAGACGAACTTGATACGTTATCTGAAAATCCAGAAAAAAAACATAACCTAAAAAAATGGTTAGTTGAACGAAAGGCTATTCATGAAATTAAAAAAGTTCTTCATGAAGCTGATAAATATGAAAAATATGACGAAAAAGAACTTGATAAAGAATTTAAAGAAATCAATGACTTATTACTATAATTGATTTATACGACTCATTTTTGAGTCGTCAGACTGCAAACAACACTCTAAAGTTAGGAGTTTGTCTACAGTCTGAATAAATTTTAAATTTATTGTCCATAATGTTATTATGAATTTATAGCATTAAGAAAAGAGATAAGACTTTACATTTTTTTAGGAATGTAAAGTCTTATCTCTTTTCTTAATTGTACAATTAGTATTATCTGCACTACTTTCTAATTAAATAAATTTTTAGTTATTAACTTGATTAAAATCAGAGATAATATCATTTAATTCAGTTTGAAGGGTTGTAACGATTAAATGGAAATTTTCTTCATCTGTTTTATTATATGGGGATGTTTTCGTTATATATAACAACTTTTCTTTTTCAATTTTCATTAATAACTCTGTCGAAGTCTGTACTTTATCTTGATAATTAAATGCAGACATCCCACTTTGTATAATTGTAATTATTGCTGAAGCAATTGAAACAATCAATAGTAAAGACCTGTGTTCGGAAGCCTGATCAATTAATATTGGGATACTAGCTGATAAGACTATTTTTATAATATTTCCGATACCAATTACTCTATTATAAAATCGAATTTCTTTTTTTAATCTATCGATTGTAGAATCAATAGATTCGATAAACGCTTTTTGATCCATCATTTTCTCTCCAATCATTTTATTAAAATCATTAACAAAAATATTATAATAGGATTTAAGTAAGTTCTAACTAATCACACATAAAAATAAAAAAACATTTGTATTTTATCAAAGTTTTATTATACTTGTCAATTTGTGTACATCCTAAAATATAAGCTATTTGTTTACTTCTAGAGTGTAAAATATTTTGTGTAAATAGAAAAAAGGAAATCCCTTCTGTAGAATAGAGTTACCACAACACATTCACAGAAGAGAGGACTTCCCTATGAACGATTTTACTACAGAAATTCTAAAGACTCTAGCGAACAAAGGCGATTTGAATGAATTATTCCGTGTCCATTTGGAGAAAGCAGTCAATACGCTTCTCAAAACGGAGTTAACGGCTTTCCTAGATTACGAAAAGTATGATCGCATTGGTTTTAACACGGGTAATTCTCGTAACGGCTCCTATGACCGTACGGTCAAGACCGAGTATGGGGAACTTCATCTCCAGATTCCGCGCGACCGCAATGGTGAGTTCAAGCAACAGACTGTTCCTGCTTATAGACGGACGAATGACACGTTAGAGGAGACCGTCATTCACCTCTTCCGAAAAGGTATTACCATGTCGGAAATCGCAGACTTGATTGAGAAAATGTATGGGCATCACTACACGCCCCAAACCATGTCCAATATAACAAAATCATTTACAGAAGAGGTAACGGCGTTTAAAGGGCGGGAGCTTCATGACCGTTATGCTGCTATTTATATGGACGCAACGTATATTCCGTTAAAGCGGAAAACCGTCGCCAAGGAAGCTATTCATATCGCAGTTGGCATTCGCCCGGACGGATCAAAGGAAGTATTGAGCTATGCGATTGCACCGACTGAATCCATCACGATTTGGGAGGAAATTTTATTGGACCTTCAAGAGCACGGTTTGAAAAATGTCCTCCTGTTCATCACGGATGGCTTAAAGGGGATGGTAGGAGCGATTAGTCGGTTCTATCCCAAAGCTCGTTTTCAACATTGTTGTGTACACGTTTCCCGTAATATCAGTCACAAAGTGCGTGTCGATGATCGTAAGGAAGTCTGTGATGATTTTAAAATGGTGTATCAAGCCTCATCTAAAGAGGTGGCGTTGGAAGCACGTGGTGCTTTTGCGAAAAAATGGAAAACCAGCTATCCAAAAGTGGTTGAATCGATTCTTTCGAACGATCACTTGCTCACTTTCTATGATTTCCCCTTGGCCATACGCAAGAGTATTTATTCTACGAACTTGATTGAATCCTTTAATAAGCAAATCAAGAAATACAGCCACCGCAAGGAACAGTTCCAAAACGAAGAGTCGATGGAACGTTTCTTAGTCTCGTCTTTTGATACTTACAACCAAAAATTCCTAGGTCGCAGTCATAAAGGCTTTCAACAGGCCGAAGGCGAACTTGAACAAATGCTAAGCCAACTGATTGAGAATTAGAAACAATCT
>NZ_JBLGTY010000046.1:0-4853 GCF_047470845.1 Candidatus Enterococcus avicola
ATTATTGGGAATCCCAGCTTAAATCATAGATACCGTAAGGGATTTTATTCTTTATTTAAAACTTTGCAACAGAACCAATCCAGAGCCTTAAATGATAAGTATGTCGCTATTTTTATGGACGCTACTTACATTCCACTAAAACGTCAAACCGTATCCAAAGAAGCGATTTATATTGCCATTGGTATACGAGAAGACGGCACTAAAGAAGTACTGAGTTATGCGATTGCTCCAACTGAATCAACATACGTTTGGAATGAGCTGCTACAGGATATTAACTCCAGAGGAGTTCAAGAAGTCTTGCTTTTTATTACGGACGGCTTAAAAGGCATGAAAGATACTATCCATCAAATTTATCCTAAAGCAAAATATCAGCATTGTTGTATCCATGTATCTCGTAATATCGCTCATAAAGTACGTGTCAAAGACCGAAAAGAAATCTGTGATGACTTTAAGGCTGTTTATCAAGCTAACTCAAAAGAAGAAGCGAATACCTTCTTATCCGGCATGATTGAGAAATGGAAGAAAAACTATCCTAAAGTGACGCAGTCACTCATAGAAAACCAAGACTTATTAACTTTTTATGATTTTCCACCTAGCATTCGTAGAACCATTTACTCAACCAATCTAATCGAGTCTTTCAATAAGCAAATTAAAAGATACAGCCGTAGAAAAGAGCAGTTTCAAAATGAAGAATCACTAGAACGCTTTCTAGTCAGCATTTTTGATACATACAATCAAAAATTTCTAAACAGAAGCCATAAAGGTTTTCAACAGGTAACCGATACATTAGTTTCAATGTTTACTGAGTAACTAATTATTTTGCAGGAGGACAATTTATTTACACAAAATTATTGACGCTCCCTAGTTTATACTAGCTGTTTTTGTGTTAATTAAAGGATAAAATACAATATAAAGAAACATCTGTTTCTTTATTTAGAATAAAAAAATACAGACTCTGTTCAAATAAATGAACCTAGCCTGCATTATGTGATTGACTATACTTTTTAATTCATTGAGATGAATAACTCGTTTTTATAAATGCCCAAAAGTAATCGGTGCCGAAGCCATTCCTCGACCTAATTCTTTTTCAAATTTTCCTATTGTTGATATCTCCATATAAAACGGTGATACTGGTTTAGACAATTCTCCCCTGATTGCTAACGGACGTAAACTACGTTCCAAATTATTTATGACTTTAGGATAATACTGACCTTTTTCTAAGCCTGTCTTTGCGTCTATCAAAAGTATACGTTCCTTTTCTTTGATCTCTGGATTTAAAACGAGATCATATAATTTTAGTACCATGTTTTCTATTTCTTCACTTTTAGACATCACAATTTCCTCCCAAAAATATATTTCTTCCCACTACATTCTATAAACAAAGTATACGCTACATCTAGATTTTTTTAAATCATTACTGATTTGTTAAAACCTTTCAATACACTGTTATGGCAACGATTTTTATTTTAAAAACATTCTAAATTAAATCAGTAAAAATTTTTATTCTAAGATTTTTATTAGAATTACGCCTAATTTGTGTCTCTCAGGGCAATTCTAAGAACGTTTCAAGAGATAGCGACACTATCGTTATCGAAAAAGGCGAAAACCTATCTCATTTTCTGCTAATGTAAGTTGGTTTAGCTTTTGTTAATATGACTTTATGAAAATGGAGGTAATTAAATATGATTTTTCCTAAAGTTAATGAAGCAAGCTTGAATAAAGGATCCTTTTTCCATATCTATGAAAACGAAGATTTTGAACTGTATAATATCCTTTCACAAAAAGAGGTCATCGAAAACCAAATAATCTGCCATCCAATTATTTACAAATCTATTTTCAAGCATGCATTTTTTGCTTCCAATGATTTTCAAAGAATGGAGATTACCGACTGTATATTCGAAAACTGTGATTTTTCAGGCTGTATATTGACAAAAAGCATGTTGCATCGCGTGAAATTTGTCAATTGTAAATTAACAGGTACTAAATTGATGGAAAGTTATATTGGGAACACGTTATTCGAGAATTGTAAAATGGACTATGTAAATTTATCTGGTTCAAACATAAAAGAAAGTAACTTTGAGCACTCTGTCTTATCAAGCGCAGATTTTGTAGACTGTTCCCTCACTAAAACAATGTTTTATACTAATGATCTAGAAAATGCTAGCTTTTTTGATACTGATTTAAAAAATATTGATTTAAGTAGCAACTCCTTTGAAATGATTGAAGTACGCCCGGAACATCTAAAAAATTGTACGCTTAATCAGTTGCAAGCGCTTGGTTTTGCTAGAAAATTTTTACAAATAAAAGTAGTATAATCAAAATGAATATATAAAATAAATTTTTAGCAATACAAATATTCATAAAAAAACATTGCCTATTTTAACGAGAGTGTAAAATATTTTGTGTAAATGAAAAAATCCATACAAAAAAGGAAGTCGCTTCTGTAGAATAAAGTTAACGACAACCAATTCACAGAAAAGAGGACTTCCCTATGAATGATTTTACTACAGAAATTGTGCAAACTCTAGTCACTAAAGGCGATTTAAATGAATTATTCCGTTCGCACTTAGAAAAAGCGATAAACACACTCCTACGGACTGAATTAACGGCTTTTTTAGATTACGAAAAATATGATCGCACTGGTTTTAATTCAGGTAATTCGAGAAACGGTTCTTACTTTCGATCAATCAAAACCGAATATGGTGAATTAACATTGGAAATACCTAGAGATCGTAATGGTGAGTTTAAACAACAAACTTTACCAGCCTACAAAAGAACAAACGATACATTGGAAACCACTATTATCCATTTATTCGAAAAAGGTGTTACGATGTCTGAAATTGCTGATTTGATCGAAAAAATGTACGGTCATCACTATACTCCACAAACCATGTCCAACATGACTAAAGTTCTGACTGAAGAAGTAAATGCCTTTAAATCCAGAGCCTTAAATGATAAGTATGTCGCTATTTTTATGGACGCTACTTACATTCCACTAAAACGTCAAACCGTATCCAAAGAAGCGATTTATATTGCCATTGGTATACGAGAAGACGGCACTAAAGAAGTACTGAGTTATGCGATTGCTCCAACTGAATCAACATACGTTTGGAATGAGCTGCTACAGGATATTAACTCCAGAGGAGTTCAAGAAGTCTTGCTTTTTATTACGGACGGCTTAAAAGGCATGAAAGATACTATCCATCAAATTTATCCTAAAGCAAAATATCAGCATTGTTGTATCCATGTATCTCGTAATATCGCTCATAAAGTACGTGTCAAAGACCGAAAAGAAATCTGTGATGACTTTAAGGCTGTTTATCAAGCTAACTCAAAAGAAGAAGCGAATACCTTCTTATCCGGCATGATTGAGAAATGGAAGAAAAACTATCCTAAAGTGACGCAGTCACTCATAGAAAACCAAGACTTATTAACTTTTTATGATTTTCCACCTAGCATTCGTAGAACCATTTACTCAACCAATCTAATCGAGTCTTTCAATAAGCAAATTAAAAGATACAGCCGTAGAAAAGAGCAGTTTCAAAATGAAGAATCACTAGAACGCTTTCTAGTCAGCATTTTTGATACATACAATCAAAAATTTCTAAACAGAAGCCATAAAGGTTTTCAACAGGTAACCGATACATTAGTTTCAATGTTTACTGAGTAACTAATTATTTTGCAGGAGGACAATTTATTTACACAAAATTATTGACGCTCCCGATTATGGACTTGACTAAAATAATAGTGAACAACAAAGTATATTTTAAATTAACAAAAAAATATAGTGGTCATATTTAACGTATAATTTAAATGATAAGATATTGAAATAAAGCTTGTGATTAATGTGACACAATCGGATTCTGTCACATTCGTTAAAATCGCTCTATCCTTAGAGGCTCTAAGAGGAAATCACTTTTCTTTTAGGGCCTTTTTTCTATAGCTTGTTTAAATGTGACTTATTATCTGTTATAATCATATTAAGTAACATTTGAGAGGGGACTAAAAATGAAGAGCGTGGAACCGATTCGCGATAAAAAAAAGATCGATGCCATGAAGGCAATTTTGGCTTCCGGAAAATATGGGCAACGAAATTTGGTGCTTTTTTCGATCGGGATCAATACAGCGTATCGAATCTCCGATTTAAGACAGTTGAAATTAAGTGACGTGGTAGAAATTTCTCGTGGCCGAGTGATTGTCAAAGAACGTCTGGCCATGAAGGAACAAAAAACAGCTAAACACAATTCGGTTTTCATTTCGAACAAATTACGAAAAGTGATTCTTGATTATGTTCAATCAGAATTTCTTGAGCAGCTGCAAGCACAAGACTTCAGTAATTATTTGTTTCCAAGTCGAAAAGGAGCAGATACGCCTTTGACCCGACAAAGCCTTTGGCGGATCATTCATGAAGCAGGAACAGCGGTTGGTTTAAAAGAAATTGGTCCCCATTCGATGCGCAAGACCTTCGGCTATTTTTTGTACAAGCAAGGGACCAAAACAGAGATCATTCAGTCGCTGCTCAACCATTCTTCGCAACGGGAGACCTTACGCTATATTGGGATCACCCAGGAAGATAAAGATACCGCAGTAAAGAGTTTGGATCTATGACAGAATAATGCCCTATATAATAGAAGAAAAAATTCAAGAGGTGAGAAGATGAACGAAGAAAAGCGTCCGAAATTTCCTGATAAATACCACTTATCTCGCAAAGAGTCTGTGTATTTATTGAAGAAAAACATTGTGGAACTGGTTTATAATGCGGGAAAATTTGAAGGGTGGTTCTGTTGCAAAGTTTTAAATAAAGAATAAAATCCCTTACGGTATCTATGATTTAAGCTGGGATTCCCAATAAT
>NZ_JBLGTY010000047.1:0-4254 GCF_047470845.1 Candidatus Enterococcus avicola
TTTTAATACCTAAAATGAAAATGGGGCTGAAGAATCAATTCTGATTCATCAGTCCCATAAATTATAGAGCCGTTTTTCGTTCTACTAGCAAGGAGGGAGAAACGGCGAAAAGGTTCCTTTTGAAGTTACCACCAGTTCTTCCATTGCACGAGAAATCGCCGTGTAGAGAATTCGCCGGTCTTGATCGGTATGATAATTTTCTTCTGAGACATCATATAGGAGGACCTGCTTAAATTCCAATCCTTTGGCAAGATGAATCGGTAAAACCGTTCCATGAAATGACACGGCCTGTTTATCGAAGAACTGTTTGAGCTCCTCACTGGATCGACTATCTTTGGTGATGATCGTTACTGGTTGCTTAAGTTCCTTTACTATGTCTACTAACGCAACGTCAGGCAGATTGGCATAAAACTGTGGCAACTTTCCTTCTGGTCGAACGGCAGAGATCTTTAAATTGGTTTTTTTGGTAGCATTTGGGCAAATAACCGCGTGATTGCACCGCTAGAACGATAACTCGTAGTCAGCTGATACGTTTCGAGGAATTTCGCCTGTTGTTGAAATAACGTTTGGATTTCTGATACGGTGATGGCACTTGTAAAGATCGCCTGTTGCTGATCCCCCACGAGGGTAAAAGCGGCCATAGGAAAAAGACATAATAGAAACTGAATTTGTGCTGGCGTATAATCTTGGACTTCATCGATAAACAGATAGCGTAACGCAGGGACAGGTTGTTTTTCGGCGAGCAAATGACGAATCAGCAATAGACAAACGGTATAATCCAAACTATCTGTTGTTTGCGTCAAAGTGATCTGTCCATGAGTAAAATAGTCGGCACTGTCTGCTAACAATCGTTTCGTATCAAACCAAGTAAGGTCGTTGATTTGTTTGGAAACTTTTGCGTATTTTTTCTTCAGGAGGCGAATGGCTGCTTTCTGAATCGTTTTTTCTGAATCATCCTTTAAAACTGTCCCTAATAGGGAGCGCTGTTTGTCTTCAGTCAAAGAACGAACTTGATCGTGAACATTTGCTGCTAAGGCATTTTTTTGCAGTCGATCCTCCCAAGCGTAAGCCAATTTCTTTTTGACTGCTTGGATGCGATCGCGCAAGGATGCCTGTTTCGGTGTCTCTTGGAAGAAAGTGTCGATCGTTTCTTCAGAAAAAAGGACGACGTTTTTTCTTTTGATTGGTTTAAACTGAAGCACAAGTTCTTCTGGCAGCTGTTTGCTCAAGGATTGAAGAAAGCGACTGAAGTCCGCACTGCGCAAAAGGTCGATTGCTTCACTGGGTGTTTGCTGGATGCGGTCAAAATACGCCTCTTCCGATTCTAAGTCAACACTAGGAAATGCTTGGCAAAACTGGCGCATGGTCAACGTCAATGGATTTTTTTCACCGAGGGAAGGCAGCACTTGCGAAATATAATCAATAAACCGAGAGTTCGGGGAGAGGATCAAGACATTCTCTACGGTCATCTCTTCACGAAAATGGTACAGCAAAAAGGCGATTCGCTGCATGACAGCAGACGTTTTTCCGCTTCCAGCAACACCGTTGACCAGTAGGTTTTTATGCGCTAAGTCACGGATGATGACGTTTTGTTCGTGTTGGATCGAAGCAGTGATATCTTGCATTTTTTGGCTATTATTGGCCTCAAGGGCTGCCAGTAACACTTCATCTTGAATCGCGACTGAGGTATCAAAGGCTTGCTTCAATTGATCTTTTTCGATAATAAATTGTCGGCGATGTTCAAGAGCGACAGAAATCGTCTGATTGTTCACTTGATAAGAGACCGGGCCCAAGCGTTTTGCATAGAACAATTCGGCAATTGGGGAGCGCCAATCATAGATCAGCCCTTCCTTATTTTCATTAACAAAACCATTGATCCCAATGTAAAAATCTTCTATTGTTTCCTCATCTTCAAACTGTAGGGAGATTTTACCAAAGTAGGGACTATCCAGTAGACGGTCGATGGCAGCTAATTCAAGTTCAGCAGATTGAAGAGCGGCGTTCATTTGGTCGATCTCACGGTTCTTACTTTCGATGGCAGCAAAAGTATCTAAACGGTCAGCAAAATTATCAAAGTTTAAGCGAATCTCTTCGCCGATGCTTTGCATCGCAAGGCGATCTTTTTTTCTGCCTTCAGTCAAGAAGGTGCTCAGCATTGTCTTTCGTGTCAGCAATTGCTGGTACGTGTCTGCGAGATGCTTCTTTTCAGCCTTTAGGTCGTTCATTCAGACTCACATCCATTCTCCAAAGTATCTCAATTATACGAGCATCCACCAAAAATACTAGTCTATTTTTTTGACTCTGGATGCGGTATAATAATAGTGGGAAGAGGCAACTGATTGTTCCAATGTCATGGGAGCAAGCAGAATGCGTCTATTTTTTTGTTTTAAAAATGAGAAAAAGGGTCATTGCTTGTGTTTTTGAAGGGGCTGTTTATACTGAATATAGAGAAAAATACAAAGCGAAAAATCGTTGAGGGAGTGTCAGCATGTCCAAATTATTGTCACCAGTGAAGCTAGCGAATTTAGCATTGGCCAACCGCGTCGTTATGTCGCCGATGTGTATGTATGAAGTAAAAAAAGAAGACGGTGTTGCGGAGCCTTTTCATTTTGTTCACTACGGGGCACGAGCATTAAGCAAAGTCGGCTTGATCATTATTGAAGCGACTGCCGTTGAACCAGACGGACGAATCACAAACAATGATCTAGGGTTATGGAATGAAGAGCAGCAAACAGAGCTGACGAAATTGGTGGAACTGCTGCATGGGTTCGATGCGCAAGTAGGCATCCAACTAAGCCATGCAGGACGAAAAGCAGTTGATGCCACCAATCCTTTGGCACCAAGTGCCGTTGCCTTTAACGAGCGCTACCCATTACCGTCAGAAATGACCCTGTCGGAGATCAAACGGGTGCAAGATAGTTTTGTTCAGGCTGCCCAACGAGCAGCCAATACGGGTGTCACGATGATCGAACTTCATGGGGCTCATGGCTACTTGATGGATCAATTTCTTTCGCCTCTCGTCAATCAACGCACCGACCAGTATGGTGGTTCCTTAGAGAATCGCTATCGCTTTGTAAAAGAAACGGTACAAGCAGTTCGGGCAGTCTTTTCTGGGTCCTTGTGGATGCGCTTGTCACTGACAGACTATGAAGAACCAGGACGCCAAAATTCGTTGGAAGATTGGCAGCAAGTGGCCCAATGGCTTCAAGCAGATGGCATTGATTGTCTTGACTGTTCCACAGGCGGTGTGGTGGATAAAAAGCCTAATATTCCGATCTATGATGGCTATCAAGTGCCCTTTGCTGCAGCTATCAAGCAAGTGGTCGATATTCCCGTAGCAGCAGTCGGTTTATTGGATAATCCTGATCTTTGCGAATATCTTTTGCAAACCAATCAAGTGGATTTGGTGTTACAAGGCCGCGCATTGATCAGAAATGTCAACTGGTTGGCAGATGCATCGGCGAAACTTCACGATAAGTCCTTTCAAGCTTACAATGATTCCTATCAACGCGGGGTGAAGCGTTGATTCATCTGATAAAAAAATCTCCTAGAAGAAAAATCTTCTTAGGAGATTTTTTTATTCTACTAGTATGCTTTACAAACTAGTGTCAAACACGTATACTAGGTACAACACTAGTTTGTATAACAAACTAGATAAAGGGAACCAAAGGAGGGAAATCGTGAAAGAGACGCAATTGCTAAAAGGGGTTTTGGAAGGGTGTGTTTTGCAAGTGATTGCTCAAAAAGAGATTTATGGTTATGAACTGGTACAGGAACTGAAGCAAAGAGGCTTTGAAACGATCGTTGGCGGCACGATCTATCCTTTGCTGCAGAAGTTGGAAAAACAAGAACTTATTACCTCTGAGATAAAAAAATCACCTGAAGGACCTGATCGCAAGTACTTCTCGATCACCCCGAAAGGCATAGACTATTTGGCACAATTTAGAGAACAATGGACGAACCTAATGAAGAAAGTCGAAGGATTATTTAAGGAGTGAGGAAACATGGCAAATAAACAAGAGACGACCTATTGGCGAGAGCAAACCAATCTGATCGAGCAACAATTCAATGAGAAAAATCGCCAATTTTTTGATGATTTTCGAAGCTACCTCTTACTTTCCAGCCTTTTTTACGATGAGCATAAAGTCACAGAGCAGGTATACGCGATTGCAATGGATGGTTTGGCAACACTTTTTTAGACAAATTTTATAAGGTGTTCTTTTCATTATCTATCCGAAGCCTCCGATTGCCCTT
>NZ_JBLGTY010000048.1:0-3512 GCF_047470845.1 Candidatus Enterococcus avicola
TATTATTGGGAATCCCAGCTTAAATCATAGATACCGTAAGGGATTTTATTCTTTATTTAAAACTTTGCAACAGAACCTGTTGTGGTAACTCTATTCTACAGAAGGGACTTCCTTTTTTCTATTTACACAAAATATTTTACACTCTCAAAATAGATATCGCTCAATAACTATTAATTTTTTGCCCTGCACAGTAATATTAATCATTTTACTGTTTGATATATCTTTTAGTTAGACTTGGATAAATTAGATTGTAACTATGATTACATAATAAAGAGAAGGTGAATGTGAATGGTAACAAATAGTGAAGAAAGTTCAATGATTAAGGTAGTAGATAAAGGTTATATACTACCTTAATTTCTTCGTCATCTTTCCCATGATTCCTGAAAATTTATCAGAATGAATACTTTTATATGAAATTTTATTACGTACTACTTTTATGGTATCTATAATAAACTAAAAATCTACTACCATAATGGCTAATTATGGTAGTAGATTTTTAATGTTTATAATTCATTCCCCAATTAGTTCGTAAAATCATTTGAGTTTCTTCTTCTATTTCACTGACTGTACGAATTATATTTCCATCTACATCTGTTTCTGGGATAGTGGGTTTCTTCTCCCTAAACATTTCTACTTCCCTCATAACATTATTAAAAAGGTCTTGTTTATCTTCTTGTGTCAAGTGCTGTTTGATGTATTCATCGAGTGCTTTTCGTAGTATCTCGTCTCTAGTAAGATTTGTTTCATATTTTTCAACCATCACTCTTGAAGTAGCGTTTAAAATAGGCGAAAGTTTCAAAGGCATTTGAGCAGAGAAAGATCGATCAAATTTCCTTATAGGAGCCCCTACCCCTTTTACTTTCTTAGATAGACTGTTTTTTTTCTTAGTTTGAATGACCGTTTGTCCAGTATCTTCAGAAGAAGGAGTCGGAGATTCGTGGATCACTTCTTTATTATTAATTGTATCTTCCTGTGACTTTGTGGTACCTATATCATTAGATGGAGACGTGGTTTGAGATTTCTTGCTACTTTTTCTAGCTGAGTTCCCTGCCCTAATTTTATCTAATCCTTTGTTGCTTCTAAAAATACCTAAATCTTTTATATCAGCCATTTAAAGAACCTCCTACTCATACCAAGCTTCATGTTCAAGCAGCTCTTCGTAGATATTAATAAATAGATGGTGGCAACGCCTATCCCATTGCTTTAATTTCCCAGCCTTAGTTAACTCCATTGTTATTCCAGATCCATCATATCGCTTTAAACGTGCATTTTTTAGTACAACATTTTTGAGCAAATGATCACCATAAATTTGTTGTGCTTGGGCATACATTTCCTGATCGACTGCGTCCCCACTCTCTAACATAAATGGAATCACACCAGCAACCTTCAATGAAGTATCAAATCCTTCAACAAAGAAATCCATATATTCTAAGTATTGCATGGCATTTCGCATGGACTTAACCTGTGTTTGAAGAACAACGATCGCATAATCTGCTAGATACATTGCAGATTTGCTATAAATTGAAATGGAAGGTGGAACGTCTAGATATACAATGTCAAATTCTTCAAGCAGCGGTCCTAAACGTTTCTGCATATAGATAAGTTTATCGGCAGAATCCGAGAATTGGTCTTTGATCCAATCATCATAAAGTTCAAAGCTCATATCTGCGGGTAATATATATAAATTATCTACTACCTTATATATAGCATCTTTTGGATCTACACGAGTATCTTTATCTACTACCTTATTCCAGTCAACTTCCCCATAGGTTTCAAGATTTAAATCAATAGGTTCTTTTCCAATCAATACATCGGTTATTGTATTTTCATAATCAAGAGGCTTACCGCCTCCACCACCCTCTTCTAAAGAAAAGTTCATATGGGTTAAGCTCATTACGTCAGAGGTATTCCCTTGCATATCCAGATCGACGATCAGAGTTTTTTGATTTTTTGCAACAGCTGCTTCGAAACCTAACATCTGTGCACACGTACTCTTCCCTACTCCACCTTTGAAATTTCCTATCACAAATTTCTTTGACAAGCTAACTCACTCCTTTTATTATCTACTACCTTTATAATAATAGTAACATACTACTATAAATAATGCTATGTAAATTAAATTACATACTACCCAAAATAAATTCTATGTATAAAAGTTTTTGATATTATAAAATAGTTACTACTTTAAAAACAATATTTATATACTACTGTAATAAATAATAAAACAAGACTACTCTATTAGTCACTACACGTTATTAAGACGCTAGTTGTATTAAATATATCTTAAGAGGGAAAACTTAATTTGGAAGGGATGTCAGTTTTACTTGGTTAGTTCATAAAGCTTATGATCGAGTAAAATTAGTTCATTAAGGTAGTACTTAAATAAAAGCGAATTGTTGCAATTGAAATTCAATTAGTTGGGTAGTAATTAAAAGCATAAAACGGTAGTAGATAACTTCTAAATATGGTAGTAAGTAATAATTTTTAAAATGGAATAAGGTAGTATATAATATACTTTTTAGGTAGTATCTATTTAAAATAAAAGTAGTATATAACAAAGGAATAAGGTAGTAAATAATACTCTCATTAAAGGTAGTAAGTAATTTTAGAAATTTTTTAAAAAAGGTAGTAACCAATTCTATTAAGGTAGTATGTAGTCATGATTTCAGGATAATATAAGTTAGATAAGGGTATTTTAATTTTATTACCTACTACCTAAAGAACAATATATTAATTACTACCTATCAATGGTATTGTTATAAGGTAGTAGATAATTAATTTTTAAGGTAGTATATAATATAAAATATGAGACAAAATCGTAGTAGATAATTAATGATTTAAGTAGTACATATTATAATAATTATCTCTACAAATGTAGTTGTTAATCTTTAATTAGAGTAGTAAATAATAATAGGAAAACTATATTTAAGGTAGTATGTAATGGATTTTTGAGAAAATAGCGCTTGAATTAAATGGCGTTTTCATATATTCTTAATATGAAAATAAATCAAAAAAAAAGAGACGGATAAAAAAGTGAATTCGGCCTCACTCTTTCATCTGAATCACATACACAACTATGTGTTCTCGCTCGTCTCAGAATTATGTAAGTGGCTGGTTACCACTTATGTGATTTAATTAAATCTATTCGGACTGGTAATCCGAACTTATAGGTTTATTTTACCATTTTTTGACGGGCAACTCAATATATATATGCTTATTTTGTCATGCGATTTAACGAGATGCTGACGTTCTAAGCCATTGAGGGAACACAAATCGAAAGATTATTTGTGTTCTCTTTTTGTTTAGGAAGGAATAACAGTCATGGCAGCTTCTTTGGATGTCGTATATTCGACGGTATTACAAAATGGTATCCGTAAATTTAAATATAAAAACAGCCACTTAAAACCGGTCTCTTTTAGTGATCAGTCGGGAAAGGGGGCTATTTTTGCGTACCGTTCAAAGGAACACATGATCGAGGGGATTGGACTAGTGATCACTTCAGAAGAAGGGGT
>NZ_JBLGTY010000049.1:0-3269 GCF_047470845.1 Candidatus Enterococcus avicola
TTTGTTCATTGAAAACTGGATATCGAAGAAATAATCAAAACAAGTAACACACACCGAGTTGAAATGTTAAAAGAGTTTTTTAATAAGTTCAACGCTTATTTTCTTGAGCAACCTTCTATCGCTAGAAGAAGTACTCAAAACCGACCGTAAGGTCAAAGGTTAAGTGAATAAGGGCGCACGGTGGATGCCTTGGCACTAGGAGCCGATGAAGGACGGGACTAACACCGATATGCTTTGGGGAGCTGTAAGTAAGCTATGATCCAGAGATTTCCGAATGGGGGAACCCAGCATCTTTTATAGGATGTTACGTCTGCGTGAATACATAGCGCAGTCGAGGTAGACGCAGAGAACTGAAACATCTAAGTACCTGCAGGAAGAGAAAGAAAATTCGATTCCCTGAGTAGCGGCGAGCGAAACGGGAAAAGCCCAAACCAACAAGCTTGCTTGTTGGGGTTGTAGGACTCCGATATGGTAGTCTATTCAGATAGTCGAAATACTTGGAAAAGTATGTCAAAGAGGGTAAAAACCCCGTAGGCGAAATTTGGATAACACCTAGGAGGATCCTGAGTACGGCGGAACACGAGGAATTCCGTCGGAATCCGGGAGGACCATCTCCCAAGGCTAAATACTCCCTAGTGACCGATAGTGAACCAGTACCGTGAGGGAAAGGTGAAAAGCACCCCGGAAGGGGAGTGAAATAGATCCTGAAACCGTGTGCCTACAACAAGTTAGAGCCCGTTAATGGGTGATAGCGTGCCTTTTGTAGAATGAACCGGCGAGTTACGATAGCATGCGAGGTTAAGTTGAAGAGACGGAGCCGTAGCGAAAGCGAGTCTGAATAGGGCGAATGAGTATGTTGTCGTAGACCCGAAACCATGTGATCTACCCATGTCCAGGTTGAAGGTGCGGTAAAACGCACTGGAGGACCGAACCCACGTACGTTGAAAAGTGCGGGGATGAGGTGTGGGTAGCGGAGAAATTCCAAACGAACTTGGAGATAGCTGGTTCTCTCCGAAATAGCTTTAGGGCTAGCCTCGGAATTGAGAATGATGGAGGTAGAGCACTGTTTGGACTAGGGGCCCATCTCGGGTTACCGAATTCAGATAAACTCCGAATGCCATTCATTCATATCCGGGAGTCAGACTGTGAGTGATAAGATCCATAGTCGAAAGGGAAACAGCCCAGACCACCAGCTAAGGTCCCCAAATAACTATTAAGTGGAAAAGGATGTGGGGTTGCACAGACAACTAGGATGTTGGCTTAGAAGCAGCCACCATTTAAAGAGTGCGTAATAGCTCACTAGTCGAGTGACCCTGCGCCGAAAATGTACCGGGGCTAAATAGTTTACCGAAGCTGTGGAGTGCACCATGAGGTGCATTGGTAGGAGAGCGTTCTAAGGGCGTTGAAGGCAGATCGTGAGGACTGCTGGAGCGCTTAGAAGTGAGAATGCCGGTATGAGTAGCGAAAGACAGGTGAGAATCCTGTCCACCGAATGACTAAGGTTTCCTGGGGAAGGCTCGTCCGCCCAGGGTTAGTCGGGACCTAAGCCGAGGCCGACAGGCGTAGGCGATGGACAACAGGTTGATATTCCTGTACCCGTTGTTTTTGTTTGAGCAATGGAGGGACGCAGGAGGCTAAGAAGTGCAGACTGATGGATATGTCTGTTCAAGCAGTAAGTCTTGGTAGGAGTCAAATGCTTCTACCTATACGGACAAGCTGTGATGAGGAGGGAAATAATAGTACCGAAGCTTCTGATGTCACACTGCCAAGAAAAGCTTCTAGTGAGAAAACAACGGCCCGTACCGCAAACCGACACAGGTAGTCGAGGAGAGAATCCTAAGGTGAGCGAGAGAACTCTCGTTAAGGAACTCGGCAAAATGACCCCGTAACTTCGGGAGAAGGGGTGCTGCTCTAACGAGCAGCCGCAGTGAATAGGCCCAAGCGACTGTTTATCAAAAACACAGGTCTCTGCAAAATCGAAAGATGACGTATAGGGGCTGACGCCTGCCCGGTGCTGGAAGGTTAAGAGGAGTGCTTAGCGTAAGCGAAGGTACGAATTGAAGCCCCAGTAAACGGCGGCCGTAACTATAACGGTCCTAAGGTAGCGAAATTCCTTGTCGGGTAAGTTCCGACCCGCACGAAAGGCGTAACGATTTGGGCACTGTCTCAACGAGAGACTCGGTGAAATTTTAGTACCTGTGAAGATGCAGGTTACCCGCGACAGGACGGAAAGACCCCATGGAGCTTTACTGTAGTTTGATATTGAGTGTCTGTACCGCATGTACAGGATAGGTAGGAGCCGTAGAGATCGGGACGCCAGTTTCGATGGAGGCAATGGTGGGATACTACCCTTGCGTTATGGCCACTCTAACCCGCAGCCCTTATCGGGCTGGGAGACAGTGTCAGATGGGCAGTTTGACTGGGGCGGTCGCCTCCTAAAAGGTAACGGAGGCGCCCAAAGGTTCCCTCAGAATGGTTGGAAATCATTCGAAGAGTGTAAAGGCAGAAGGGAGCTTGACTGCGAGAGCTACAACTCGAGCAGGGACGAAAGTCGGGCTTAGTGATCCGGTGGTTCCGCATGGAAGGGCCATCGCTCAACGGATAAAAGCTACCCTGGGGATAACAGGCTTATCTCCCCCAAGAGTCCACATCGACGGGGAGGTTTGGCACCTCGATGTCGGCTCGTCGCATCCTGGGGCTGTAGTCGGTCCCAAGGGTTGGGCTGTTCGCCCATTAAAGCGGCACGCGAGCTGGGTTCAGAACGTCGTGAGACAGTTCGGTCCCTATCCGTCGCGGGCGTTGGAAATTTGAGAGGAGCTGTCCTTAGTACGAGAGGACCGGGATGGACTTACCGCTGGTGTACCAGTTGTCTCGCCAGAGGCATCGCTGGGTAGCTATGTAGGGAAGGGATAAACGCTGAAAGCATCTAAGTGTGAAGCCCACCTCAAGATGAGATTTCCCATTTCTTTAAGAAAGTAAGATCCCTGAGAGATGATCAGGTAGATAGGTCAGAAGTGGAAGGCCAGTGATGGTTGGAGCGGACTGATACTAATCGATCGAGGACTTAACCAAAAAGAAAAAAGCACGTAAACTCGTAGAGTTTTGATTTCTTCGATCCAGTTTTGAGTGAGCAAAACTTACTCAATTGAATAGTGTGGTGGCGATAGCAAGAAGGATACACCTGTAACCATGCCGAACACAGAAGTTAAGCTTCTTAGCGCCGATTGTAGTGAAGGGTTTCCCTTTGTGAGAGTAGGACGTCGCCACGC
>NZ_JBLGTY010000050.1:0-2933 GCF_047470845.1 Candidatus Enterococcus avicola
ATCGTCATTCCTCCTGCTATCTTTTTCTATTATTCTACCTTATTTGATAGTAGATTTAAAACTTTGCAACAGAACCCTATATAGGAACTATGAAAAAGGAACGGATTTTGGTACTTGATTTACTTAAAAAACATTTAGAAAAAGCAGGAAAATGAAAAGGTACCATAAACGGTCGTTTATGGTACCATTCAAATTTATTCTTATTGTACAAAATAACAGCGAAATTTTTAAATCTATTCCTTATCGATACAAATTCCCCGTAGGCGCTAGGGACCTCTTTAGCTCCTTGGAAGCTGTCAGTAGTATACCTAATAATTTATCTACATTCCCTTTAGTAACGTGTAACTTTCCAAATTTACAAAAGCGACTCATAGAATTATTTCCTCCCGTTAAATAATAGATAACTATTAAAAATAGACAATACTTGCTCATAAGTAACGGTACTTAAATTGTTTACTTTGGCGTGTTTCATTGCTTGATGAAACTGATTTTTAGTAAACAGTTGACGATATTCTCGATTGACCCATTTTGAAACAAAGTACGTATATAGCTTCCAATATTTATCTGGAACATCTGTGGTATGGCGGGTAAGTTTTATTAAGACACTGTTTACTTTTGGTTTAGGATGAAAGCATTCCGCTGGCAGCTTAAGCAATTGCTGAATCGAGACTTGAGTGTGCAAGAGCAACCCTAGTGTTCGGTGAATATCCAAGGTACGCTTGTAGAATCCTTCTTCAACAATCAGATAGATGTCAGACGCATGGCTTTCAAAAACCACTTTTTTAATAATTTGTGTGCTTAAATGGTAAGGAATATTCCCAACAATTTTATACCTCTGTTTGTTAGGGAATTGAAACTGTAGAATATCTTGGTGAATTAAAGTGACACGAATGTTCAGTTTTAATTTTTCTGACGATAAGTTGAATAGATGACTGTCTAATTCAATAGACGTTACCTGTTTACTTATTTTAGCCAGTTTCGTCGTTAAATGCCCTTTACCTGTTCCAATTTCGTAAACGGTATCGGTTTCTTTTAAATTCAATTGTTTTATTATTTGGTTGAGTACTTTTTCACTCGTTAAAAAGTTTTGAGAATATTTTATATTTTTGTTCATGTAATCACTCCTGAAGTGATTACATCTATAAATAAATACAGAAGTTAAACGATTTGTTTGTAATTTTAGTTATCTGTTTAAAAAGTCATAAGATTAGTCACTGGTAGGAATTAATCTAACGTATTTATTTATCTGCGTAATCACTGTTTTTAGTCTGTTTCAAAACAGTAGATGTTTTATCTACATTACGCATTTGGAATACCAACATGACGAATCCCTCCTTCTTAATTACAAATTTTTAGCATCTAATTTAACTTCAATTCCTATTATACAAAATTTTAAGATAATGCACTATCAACACACTCTTAAGTTTGCTTCTAAGTCTTATTTCCATAACTTTAGGGTTAACCATACGCAAGACCAATCACTCTCGGACAATACTCATGATTTTAATGATAAAATCCATGTTAAACCCATAGATAAGAAATACACCTGCAATAACCGTTACCTGTTTGTGCCAATTTAAAAATGCACCACTTTTTTATAATTAAAACGGTTGAAAACTGTACCACTAATAACTCACAATAGAGAGATGTCACCGTCAAGTTAAATGTACAAAATAACAGCGAAATTTTTAAATCTATTTCTTATCGATACAAATTCCTCGTAGGCGCTCGGGACCCCTATCTAGCGAACTTTTAGAAAAGATATAAAACATCAGAGTATGGACAGTTGCGGATGTACTTCAGAAAAGATTAGATGTCTAAAAAGCTTGTAGTTAAAGCTTTTTAGACATCTAAATCTAGGTACTAAAACAATTCATCCAGTAAAATATAATATTTTATTTTCTCCCAATCAGGCTTGATCCCCAGTAAGTCAAAAAATAGCTCGACATACTGTTCTTCCCCGATATCCTCCCTGATCGACCGGACGCAGAAGGCAATGTCATACCACTTGTCCGCCCTGCCGCTTCTCCCAAGATCAATAAAGCCACTTACTTTGCCATCTTTCACAAAGATGTTGCTGTCTCCCAGGTCGCCGTGGGAAAAGACAAGTTCCTCTTCGGGCTTTTCCGTCTTTAAAAAATCATACAGCTCGCGCGGATCTTTAAATGGAGTGTCTTCTTCCCAGTTTTCGCAATCCACATCGGCCAGATCGTTATTCAGTAAGTAATCCAATTCGGCTAAGCGGCTGTCTAAGCTATTCGTATAGGGACAATCCGATATGTCGATGGAGTGAAAGAGCCTGATGCACTCCGCATACAGCTCGATAATCTTTTCAGGGCTTTGTTCATCTTCATACTCTTCCGAGCAAAGGACGCCATCGGCCTCACTCATGAGCAGATTGCTCCAGCCATCATGCCGTTCAAAGTGCAGGACCTTTGGAACAGGCAGCTTTCCTTCCAGCCATAGCATCATGTCCTTTTCCCGTTCCACATCATAGGTGGTCCCTTTATACCGGCTGTCCGTCATTTTTAAATATAGGTTTTCATTTTCTCCCACCAGCTTATATACCTTAGCAGGAGACATTCCTTCCGTATCTTTTACGCAGCGGTATTTTTCGATCAGTTTTTTCAATTCCGGTGATATTCTCATTTTAGCCATTTATTATTTCCTTCCTCTTTTCTACAGTATTTAAAGATACCCCAAGAAGCTAATTATAACAAGACGAACTCCAATTCACTGTTCCTTGCATTCTAAAACCTTAAATACCAGAAAACAGCTTTTTCAAAGTTGTTTTCAAAGTTGGCGTATAACATAGTATCGACGGAGCCGATTTTGAAACCACAATTATGATAGAATTGGTTTGGCAACACTTTTTTAGACAAATTTTATAAGGTGTTCTTTTCATTATCTATCCGAAGCCTCCGATTGCCCTT
>NZ_JBLGTY010000051.1:0-1791 GCF_047470845.1 Candidatus Enterococcus avicola
CTCTGATATGATATAAAAGTTGCTAACACAGCACGGTAGACCTTTGAAAACTGAACAAAGCAAGCAAACGAACCAATGTGTAGGACGTTTCAATTTATTGAAACAAATACATGCAAGCAATAGCTAGCAAAGTTAATTTTTATGAGCTTAATGACCGTATGGTCATTCAAACAAATCATTATGAGAGTTTGATCCTGGCTCAGGACGAACGCTGGCGGCGTGCCTAATACATGCAAGTCGAACGCTTTTTCTTTCACCGGAGCTTGCTCCACCGAAAGAAAAAGAGTGGCGAACGGGTGAGTAACACGTGGGTAACCTGCCCATCAGAAGGGGATAACACTTGGAAACAGGTGCTAATACCGTATAACACTATTTTCCGCATGGAAGAAAGTTGAAAGGCGCTTTTGCGTCACTGATGGATGGACCCGCGGTGCATTAGCTAGTTGGTGAGGTAACGGCTCACCAAGGCAACGATGCATAGCCGACCTGAGAGGGTGATCGGCCACACTGGGACTGAGACACGGCCCAGACTCCTACGGGAGGCAGCAGTAGGGAATCTTCGGCAATGGACGAAAGTCTGACCGAGCAACGCCGCGTGAGTGAAGAAGGTTTTCGGATCGTAAAACTCTGTTGTTAGAGAAGAACAAGGATGAGAGTAAAATGTTCATCCCTTGACGGTATCTAACCAGAAAGCCACGGCTAACTACGTGCCAGCAGCCGCGGTAATACGTAGGTGGCAAGCGTTGTCCGGATTTATTGGGCGTAAAGCGAGCGCAGGCGGTTTCTTAAGTCTGATGTGAAAGCCCCCGGCTCAACCGGGGAGGGTCATTGGAAACTGGGAGACTTGAGTGCAGAAGAGGAGAGTGGAATTCCATGTGTAGCGGTGAAATGCGTAGATATATGGAGGAACACCAGTGGCGAAGGCGGCTCTCTGGTCTGTAACTGACGCTGAGGCTCGAAAGCGTGGGGAGCGAACAGGATTAGATACCCTGGTAGTCCACGCCGTAAACGATGAGTGCTAAGTGTTGGAGGGTTTCCGCCCTTCAGTGCTGCAGCAAACGCATTAAGCACTCCGCCTGGGGAGTACGACCGCAAGGTTGAAACTCAAAGGAATTGACGGGGGCCCGCACAAGCGGTGGAGCATGTGGTTTAATTCGAAGCAACGCGAAGAACCTTACCAGGTCTTGACATCCTTTGACCACTCTAGAGATAGAGCTTCCCCTTCGGGGGCAAAGTGACAGGTGGTGCATGGTTGTCGTCAGCTCGTGTCGTGAGATGTTGGGTTAAGTCCCGCAACGAGCGCAACCCTTATTGTTAGTTGCCATCATTTAGTTGGGCACTCTAGCGAGACTGCCGGTGACAAACCGGAGGAAGGTGGGGATGACGTCAAATCATCATGCCCCTTATGACCTGGGCTACACACGTGCTACAATGGGAAGTACAACGAGTTGCGAAGTCGCGAGGCTAAGCTAATCTCTTAAAGCTTCTCTCAGTTCGGATTGTAGGCTGCAACTCGCCTACATGAAGCCGGAATCGCTAGTAATCGCGGATCAGCACGCCGCGGTGAATACGTTCCCGGGCCTTGTACACACCGCCCGTCACACCACGAGAGTTTGTAACACCCGAAGTCGGTGAGGTAACCTTTTGGAGCCAGCCGCCTAAGGTGGGATAGATGATTGGGGTGAAGTCGTAACAAGGTAGCCGTATCGGAAGGTGCGGCTGGATCACCTCCTTTCTAAGGAATATTTCGGAAGACTACACATCGTTTGCCTTTGTTCAGTTTTGAGAGGT
>NZ_JBLGTY010000052.1:0-1627 GCF_047470845.1 Candidatus Enterococcus avicola
GAAAGACTAACTATATAGAGTCAAGTGAAAATTAGCTAAATCAAAAAAATATTTTATAACAGTTAAGTCCAAAAAATGAGTACAACAAATAGACCTTTCACTATTAGATTTTTTTGATTGTTCAATAGCTAATCGGAAACAATCTTATAAGGTTCATTTTTAGTTAAAATAGCATGAATCACATAACAAAGCTTACGAGAAACAGCACCTAAGGCCGTCAGATGATGCTTTCCCTCAGAAATTTTTTTCTGATAAAACGCGCGAAAAACAGGATCACATTGAGAAGCAACTAGAGCAGCTGAAAACAAGGCTTTTCGTAAGTATGGAGATCCACGCTTGCTCATAACATTATGTGTTGCTTCGTATTGCCCAGATTGGGACACAGACGCGTCTATGCCAGCATAAGCAACCAGTTTTTTCGGATTAGAAAATTTGCGAATGTCTCCAATTTCACCAAGAATTGTCGCGCCATTTATAGGGCCGATTCCAGGGATTGTGAGAATAACAGAGTCTAAATTACTCATTATGCGCTTAATTTCTTTTTCAGTTTCTTTTACTTGGCTTTCGATGAATTTCAATTGTTCAATCATGGAGCGTAATTGAAATGTAAAAGCTTCTTGAGCAAATTTCACTCCAAAGGAGTTAGAAGCTGCTTGCTTCAATTGATCTGCTTTCTCTGGCTTTATTCGGTTCCTGCTTAACTCAGCTAAGTATTGAGCCAACGTTTCTGCCGAAATTTCTTCTAGCTCTATAGGAGAACTAAACTCAAGCAATAACTCTTTAGACGCTTTTCCGAAAATACCTTGTTTAGAAAAAATTGATGCATATTCAGGAAACACTTGATCTAGTACAGCTATGATTTTTCGTTTGAAGTCGCTTGCGGTACCTACTAAATAGGTTCGGTAACGTGAAAGTTGTTTTAACGAAAAAACATTTTCATCAGACAATACTGTTTCTACAAAGGAACCATAACGCATCAAGTCAGCAATCAAAACAGAATCAATAATATCATTTTTTCGTTTTCTGATTTCTGTTCCTTTGCGCCAGCCATCGGTTTGAAGAGGATTCACAACGTGAATCAAAAAGTCTGATTCGTGGAGGTATGAAAAGATGGAGAGCCAATAATGACCCGTAGCTTCCATTCCGACAATAAAGTCAGCGGGAGTCTCTGAATATTTTGAAAGCCGCTCAATCAGGGAATCAGCTCCTTCAGTAGTGTTAGGGAAAGAAAAACCTTTTAGGATCACTTTACCTTCTTCACTCATTAAAGAAGCCACGTGAGTTCGCTTGCCGATATCAATTCCTAAGAAGTACATACATTTGACCTTTCTAAAAAAATATTTTGGATTGAAACCCGCTCAACTGAAAAGCGTCACTACCTTGTACGAGATACGGAGTAAAGCAAAAACTTTCAACATCTAACTCATACGTAATCCACTTATCAGAGAGAGGTGCCAGTCTTTCGATTACGAGCTTCAAAACTCAAGGAGGCAACGGCATAGCCTCTCAATCCAATAAATATATTATCTCAAAATGAATGAGTTAATACCAAATTAAAATAACGATGGTTCATAGGGTTATCCAATCAAAACCGGAAGGTTAAAACCCTAACTCTAATATACAAGGA
>NZ_JBLGTY010000053.1:0-1543 GCF_047470845.1 Candidatus Enterococcus avicola
TGTAGTGACCCCAAAAAGTTAGACTTTTATGGAGTGGAGAAATCCACTCCTTTTTTGTACGATAAAATTAACTGTTAGACTGCTGTTTTTACAGCTTCTCGAAACTGAACCGGACTTCGCCAATTTAATTTCTTTTTGATGCGTTTATGGTTGTAATAATAGATATATTGGTCAATTTTTGTTTTCAATTCATCTAAACTCCGATAGACTTCTCCATGAAAAATCTCTTGCTTTAATAAACCAAAGAAGTTTTCCATAGGTGAGTTATCTAAACAATTCCCTTTACGAGACATACTCTGGAAGATTTTATGCTGCTTCAATTTATTCTTATAAGCATTCATTTGATAGGCCCATCCTTGATCTGAATGGAAGGTTCTACGAAATGGACAATCATTTGTCATCTGGATTGCTTCTTCTAACCCTTCCATTATGGCTAGTGCGTTTGGTTTTTCAGAAATCCGATAAGATAGAATTTCACTATTGTAGAAATCCATGAAAGGATCTAAATACAGCTTTTTCTGACGAACGACACCTGTGGTGTCTACTTCATAATACTTAAACTCTGTGGTATCAGTTGTAATTTTTTGGTGACAAATATTTGTATAAAACCGACGATGAATACGATTTTTGGCGACAGTGCCAACCTTCCCACGATAAGAATTGTACCGTCGAGATTTTCGAGTGTAAGACTTTACTTCGATACCTAGTTTTTTTATCAGACGTTGAATCTTCTTTTTATTGACATGAATCCCTTGATTCTCTAATTCTTTTTTTAGTCGCAGACAGCCATAATCTTTATGCTCCTTGCGAATTTCAATCATTTTTTCTTCAATTTCTTGGTCTGGGTTTGGTCTGTCAAACCGTTTCTGCCAATACATATAGGTTGCTTTAGGAAATTTCAATGTTTCAAGAAGCTCAACTAGTTTGAATGATCCTCGGAGGCTGGCGATGATTCGTGCGATTGATTCTTGCGTCTTTGCTGGGCTTCCTGTTTTCGCAGCTTCCTCAACTCTTTTAAAAAGGCATTCTCAATTTGAAGGGATCGGACTTGCTTTTCTAATGCCTTGATACGATCGCGTTCTTCAGTTGTTGTATTTTCTTTTTTGTTTTCTTTTTTTCTAGTCAAAGTAAGTGGTCGCCCTTTCTCTTTTGAGAGCCCCTCAATACCTGCTTCTCTGAAATTACACATCCAATTGGCAATAAGCGCAGGGTTGTTCATTTCTAAAGTGCTAGCAACTTCTCGATAGGACATCTCACTTGTTTGATATAACTCTAGCGCATTTAACTTAAATTGAACAGAATATTTCTGATTTTGATGTTTTCTCAATAGACCTTCCTCTCCGTATTCACGATAGGCATTCACCCAATTACTTACTTGAGACTTGCTTGAAATACCGTATTTGTTGGCAAGATACCGATATCCGCCCACGCCACTAAGATATTCTTTAACGATTTTTAGTTTTAATTCAAAAGGATATTTTGCCATACAAATAACGACCCCCAAAAGTTAGATTTTTTGGTCTAACTTTTGGGGGTCGCTTCA
>NZ_JBLGTY010000054.1:0-1529 GCF_047470845.1 Candidatus Enterococcus avicola
GCAATCGGAGGCTTCGGATAGATAATGAAAAGAACACCTTATAAAATTTGTCTAAAAAAGTGTTGCCAAACCAATTCATATTTGGGGGGGAAATGCCAAGGGACAATATCCTTTTGATTTATGACCGTAACTTCAAGAGGCCTCATATCTTTTATGTTTCCTATTTTCCCAGATATAAGCATTAACCTATTTGTAAGATTCCTTCGAGTTTTTTCAGATAAACTTTGATTTGTTATTACCAAAATATCTACATCGCTATTCATACGTAAACCACCCATTACTGCCGAACCATACAAATACACCCCAATTAACATATTATCAAGTAGTTCCGCTATAGTTTTTAATGCTTGAATTGCTTCTTTCGGAATTTTTTTGTTACTTAAATCTATACTCAACTTCGATCTCCTTTCGTCTGAAAACTGTTTTTTAACGCCTCTTAAAATTTATAAAAAAAGAGTAAACATCTTTCGTTGTATTGTAAATTAACGCCATCCAAAATTTTGATTCAAGATTTTCTTTCGGTTTATTATATGTTTGAGCCAATATAAGCTACAAAACTGCTGTCTATCCATTTTTGAGTAACCTCATTTATATCAATCCCAATAGTAGCCAACCCAATAATGCTGCAATCCAATTTCTCTAACAAAGCTATTAAAGCCTTCATTTGAGAACCTGTCTCTATCCAATCATCTACAATCAAAACTCTTTTGTTCCTCACAATAGAACTCTTAGATATTTCAAAGCTTTTATCTTGACCTGAATAGTCGGTAAAATGTGTCGAAATAATCTCTTCTTTTGCGTATGGCAGCTTATCACCTTTTCTTACTCCAATAAACCCCACTCCAAGTTCTTTGGCTATGGCAGTGCCTAGTATCCATCCAATTGCTTCTGGGGCAGCCACATAATCTACTTTATTTTGAAAATCCAATGATAGTACTTTTACAATTTTATCAAAAACGGTTTTATGTGTAAAAATAGTTAGTAAATCATATTTTCCAATTGAGTTACGAGGTAATATACCTCTAATTTCATTTATAACATCAGTACTTTCCATACATTTACACCCCTTGCTTATGGTTAATAATCTTTGCTAATCTTTAAAAATAGTCATTTTCAACATATTTTTTATACATGTCCTCGGTATATCTTGTTATGTTCTTACCATACTCTGGATAATCAAACCCCAGTAGTTCTGCTACCTCTTTGGACACTTCCCTGAACAATTGGTGGCATATAAATAATGACTTCCAAATATTTTCATAGGAATCCATGCGATATGTAGATAATAATCTATTCCATAGATCTTCATCAATGTATTTGTTAATATACTTATAATTTTTCCCAACACTTAATGAAAATTCTGTCTTTATCCCAACCTTCCACGACATCATCCTAAGTAGTTCAAACCGTAGAATCTGGTTCAGATGATCGATTGCAAACAGTATCTCTTTGCGGCACAATCCTTTAATAACATAAGGTGTTACATTCCAAAATTCATTGCAGCAATCATCATACTCCCTTGCGCTTGG
>NZ_JBLGTY010000055.1:0-1369 GCF_047470845.1 Candidatus Enterococcus avicola
TGGTTTGGCAACACTTTTTTAGACAAATTTTATAAGGTGTTCTTTTCATTATCTATCCGAAGCCTCCGATTGCCCTTGACAACGAGCCTCCATGCGTATGAGTTCAGACGAAGTCGGCAAATACAAATGATTATGCCGTCTGCCTTTGGCTATCACACCCATGCTCATTATCAAGGGTTCGCTTCGCCAATCTCTGTTGCCGATAGGCAATCGGTGTTTGATTGTCCAATGAACCATGGATTCGCAGATAGTTCCACCAATGAATGTAGTCAGAAAGCTGAATACGTAGTTCGTCTAACGTTTCAAAAGTGTGTTGACGGATGAATTCAATTTTCATTGACTTATAGGTAGATTCCGCTACTGCATTGTCATAAGGATTGCCCTTACGACTCAAAGAACGTTCAATCTCAAAAGACTCTAGGAGTTGGTCAATCAACTGGTTATCGAATTCTTTGCCTCGATCAGTGTGGAAAATCGCCACGTCATTCAATGGATAATTAATCGTTTGAAAGGCTTTTTTGACCAATTGTGCATCTTTTCTAGGTCCGCAAGAATACCCGATAATTTCTCGATTAAATAAGTCTAAAATGGCACAAATATAATGCCAAGCCTTTCCTACTCGAACATAAGTTAGATCAGTGACAATCGCTTCTAATGGTTCGCGATCAGAAAATTCCCGATTCAATAAATTAGGAGTGGGAGCTTCGTTTACAGACGATTTTGGTGCTTTAAATTGAGCAACGGTATAGGCAGATTGTAAATTTCGTCTTTTCATAATACTTCCGATTTTTCGACGACTGATGGTGATGGCGCGTTTTTCAAGCTGATTTTTCAACTTTCTTGTCCCATAAATTTTTCGGTTTTCCATAAATAACTCTTCGACTTGTTCTTCTAACTCAGCCTCTGAATGTTTTTCTTTTGGTTGGTAGTAATACGTTTGTCGAGAGATGCCAAGTACTTTGCACATCGCTGATATCGAGTAACGATCTTTATTTTGATCAATTACTTGTCTCTTCGTCCGAATATCAGCGCCGCTTGCTTTAAAATATCATTTTCCATTTCAAGCTGTTTATTTCGTTTACGTAATTCAATTAATTCTTTTTGATCCATTGTTAAATTATCTTTCGTCTCAAAACTACCGGTCTGTTTGGATTGTCGAATCCAACGGTCAAACGCAGAAGGCGTTAAATCATATTCTTTGATAATCTGTGCTCTGGGTTTTCCAGCTTGATAAAGATCAACCATTTGTTGTTTAAATTCAGGGGTATAAATTTGACGTACACGTCTAGTCATGTGATATTTCCTCCAGTGTGTTTTCTTATATTTTACACACCTTATCTTTTCTGTCTAGTTAAGTGTAGCCTATTCA
>NZ_JBLGTY010000056.1:0-1046 GCF_047470845.1 Candidatus Enterococcus avicola
GGCTCTTCGACATTTAGTGTTGGTAGAGAAAGATACAACTGAAAATTTAGTCATAACCAGTTAGGCAGATTGCTTAACTGGTTTTTGTTTTACTTGGAAGATTAAGCCTTGAATGAGATAAATTCTTGCTCGAAAGTTGTGGAAATTTCGATAGCCGTAGGCTACTCGTTTTATCACTTTTATCTTGTTGTTTGTTCCTTCTAATGCACCATTGCTATACCTGGTTTTTAAAGCATATTGAATCCCTAATTTGTATTTATTTAAAAACGTCAGCTTCTTACAAAACCATTGTGGGAGGCGTTGATCTAAGCTGTTGATCGTATCGAAAAAGCTTTGGCTGTCCTTGTGTTTAAAGTGATAGAGGAGGAGCTGACAGGTCTCGTAAGCCCTTGTTAATTGCTCGTCATAACTCAAAAGTTCATCGACGATCGCTTTTTGCGTCATTGGTCTACGAAAGGATCGATCATATTGATAATTGGAACTATCCAGATCATAGGCATGCTTAAGGAGTAATTTCCAGAATCGCTTCAATCGTCGATACTTTGTCGGTTCCGTTTTTTGAAAGCTGTTCATTGTTTTAATTCGCAACTGGTTTAACGCACGAGTGATTTGTTGGACAATGTGAAAGCGATCAGTCACGATTTTTGCGTTTGGGAAGACCGCCTTTACAAGTTCAAAATAAGGGGCATTCATATCCATCACGACGTATTTCACGTTCGCTCGTGCTTTTCGAGTGAATTTAAGGAAATATGGTTTTAAGAAAGCAAGGCGACGATTCTCCAATACACCGATTAATTGCTGGGTCTGCCCATTCATAAAAACAAAACTCATTTTTCCACTGCAGGACTTCATCGATCTGAACTCATCAAAACAAAGGACCGAAGGTAACGTATCAAAACGAGGATGATACGTTTTTAAGCAGGTGTGCAGGACACGCAGAACGGTTACGTCAGAGACAAAATAGCGATCGGCAATTTCTTTTCTTGTTGTATTCTTCGCCAGTTCCAAGGCAATTTGAACCTTTAATTCCTTTGAAAGATAGCAGT
>NZ_JBLGTY010000057.1:0-889 GCF_047470845.1 Candidatus Enterococcus avicola
TCGGATTGATTTCTACCCAGTCTACTCTATCTTTAACTGTTACTGGCACCTTAACCGTTGTACTTGATCCATCTGGGAAGGTGACTTTCACTTCTCCTGTGTATTCGCCTACTTGTGTAGTGTCCACTGGCGTGACTACTTCTACCATACTTCCTTCCGGAAGATTAAGAATATTGTCTGTTAGATCAACTTCTTCCCCTTTATGAACTTCTTCCGGCATAATTTGTTCTGGATCGATCGTTGGAATCGGATTGATTTCTACCCAGTCTACTCTATCTTTAACTGTTACTGGCACCTTAACCGTTGTACTTGATCCATCTGGGTACGTAACTTCTATCGTTCCTTCATACTTACCTGGTTGAGTTGTATCAATGACACCTTCTGGTGTAACATCGTTCACTTTCGTGCCTTCCGGCAACTCTTCAAGATTAGTTACATTATCCGTCAGATCAATCGTTCCTCCGTAGTTGACTTCTTCTTTTTCTACTTCTGGAGTATATTTTTCAGCATCATTTCGATTGTCCACTACTTCCACTGGAACTTTCACTGTATCTTTTGTTCCATCCGGGTACGTAACTTCTATCGTTCCTTCATACTTACCTGGTTGAGTTGTATCAATGACACCTTCTGGTGTAACATCGTTCACTTTCGTGCCTTCCGGCAGCTCTTCCAAGTTAGTTACATTATCCGTCAGATCAATCGTTCCTCCGTAGTTGACTTCTTCTTTTTCTACTTCTGGAGTATATTTTTCAGCATCATTTCGATTGTCCACTACTTCCACTGGAACTTTCACTGTATCTTTTGTTCCATCCGGGTACGTAACTTCTATCGTTCCTTCATACTTACCTGGTTGAGTTGTATCAATGACACCTTCTGGTGTAACATCGTT
>NZ_JBLGTY010000058.1:0-730 GCF_047470845.1 Candidatus Enterococcus avicola
TTATTGACTTTAGTCAGTTTCGTTCGCGTAGCGTACGAAACAAAAAAACCGCGCGTTTCTACGCGTGGACGAAATAGCTTTAGCGATAAAAAACTCCTTTCGATATACTAATAGTGGCTACCAACCGCATATCAGATCGAAAGGAGTTTTTTTATGTCTAACGACGATAAAAGTTTAGCACATACCAGATGGAATTGTAAGTATCACATAGTTTTCACCCCGAAGTATCGACGAAAAGTGATTTATGGAAAGTTAAGAGTAAGTATTGGTCAGATATTAAGAAAATTGTGTGAGATGAAAGATGTTGAAATCATTGAAGCTCATGCCATGCCTGACCATATTCATATGTTAGTAAGAATACCACCAAAGATTAGTATTTCTAGTTTTATGGGCTACTTAAAAGGACGAAGTGCAACCTTAATCCATGAAAAACATGCGAATTTGAAATATAAGTATGGGAATAAAAGCTTTTGGTCCAAAGGATACTACGTGAGTACGGTTGGGTTAAATCAAAAAACAATTGAAAAATATATTCGAGAACAAGAAGCAGGTGATCGAATAAGAGATAGTATAAGTAAACAAGAGTATGTAGATCCATTTAAATAGTTAAAGAGAGATAGGGCTGTGAGCGGTTGGTGGTCATTTAAAAAGCCCCTTTTAAGGGGCTAGCGAGTGGTGAGCCCTTCTAGGGCTGTTAAAAAGCCACCCGTTTCACGGGTGGATATTTACT
>NZ_JBLGTY010000059.1:0-491 GCF_047470845.1 Candidatus Enterococcus avicola
GGTTCTGTTGCAAAGTTTTAAATCTACTATCAAATAAGGTAGAATAATAGAAAAAGATAGCAGGAGGAATGACGATGAATCATTTTAAAGGAAAGCAATTTCAGCAGGATGTGATTATTGTAGCCGTGGGCTACTATCTTCGTTATAACCTTAGCTATCGTGAAGTTCAAGAAATCTTATATGATCGTGGCATTAACGTTTCTCATACGACGATTTATCGTTGGGTGCAAGAATATGGCAAACTACTCTATCAAATTTGGAAAAAGAAAAATAAAAAATCCTTTTATTCATGGAAAATGGATGAAACGTACATCAAAATTAAAGGAAAATGGCATTATTTGTATCGAGCCATCGATGCAGATGGTTTAACCTTGGATATTTGGTTACGTAAAAAACGGGACACACAAGCAGCCTATGCTTTTCTTAAGCGGTTAGTGAAGCAGTTTGATGAACCGAAGGTTGTAGTCACAGATAAAGCCCCCTCTATTACA
>NZ_JBLGTY010000060.1:0-429 GCF_047470845.1 Candidatus Enterococcus avicola
AATCTGAGCCAGAATGTGGTTCATTCTGACCCAGATTTGATTTTGCACAACTCATCAGTCCTTATTGACAAAGAGCCAATAAATTCCATTTGCTTATTTCTTTAGTTTTCTTCTCTTTTCTTAAATAATCCTAATAAAAGACCCCAGAAACCGATTAATGCTACTCCTATAACAGAGAACTCTGTATTACTTTTTTCTCCAGTTTTAGGAAGTATTTTATTATTGGTTTCTGTAGATTTATTATTCACTTTCGACGAATCTTTTGATATAGGGGTGGTTTTATCAGAATTTGTAATATCAATTATAATTGAATTATCTTCTCCTTTTAAATTTTGTTTATTAGCAACCGTATTATCTTTAACTGTTACTGGCACCTTAACCGTTGTACTTGATCCATCTGGGAAGGTGACTTTCACTTCTCCTGTGTAT
>NZ_JBLGTY010000061.1:0-427 GCF_047470845.1 Candidatus Enterococcus avicola
AATGTACGAATAACGGTGGTCAAAGATACCTGACAGCTTTTCGCAATAAAAGATAAAGATACTTTTTCAGTCAGTAAAGAAGCAATTTTATATCTAACATGATTTGCGATTGAATGTCTGGGTTGGACAAAATAACTTTGAGCCGTCCAATGGGTTCGGCAGTTTTTACAGGTATAGCGCTGCTTTTTTAGGCGCATAACTAAAGGCATATGATTGTATTGTTCAAAACGGACAATCATTTCCTTCTTCCCATTTTTCACTATAATTGCTTTCCCGTTTCCATCTACCACAGTAGAACCACAACTTCTACAAGCACGAGGAGTAGGCGAGAGAACAGCATCGACGACCAACGTCTTTTTCTTCTGAAGGGTCTCGTAAGAGACCTCTGTAATCATCAAATCTTTCTCTATTATTCTCAGCATTTTTT
>NZ_JBLGTY010000062.1:0-426 GCF_047470845.1 Candidatus Enterococcus avicola
CGCCAGTGGAAGAAAGGTCAAAAGCGATGGTCCAAGAGTCGAAACCTCAAAGAGCCACACGAAACAACCAACGATGATTATTGGTCATTTAGAAAACTAAATAAATTAGGTATGTCCAACGATGATGGAGCAGAGGAAATTCTTAAGAGGTTTCCTCAATACCGAATTTTAGGAGATATATTGAAAATTTACGATGAGGATCGTGGATGGTATTTCAAAATCGAACTGTTCAGAAATGATGATGGATAGAGAAAGAGGTAGAAATGGAAAGTAAACAAACGTATCTGGTCGCCTGCTTTGATAAATCAGATTGTATCGACATGATGCAGGAAGTCTTTTTGATGTTAAACATTGATGATCAAAACAAAGGGAAATTTTCTCCATGTATTAAAACATTGGAAATCAAATCAGAAGAAAAGGAAATCC
>NZ_JBLGTY010000063.1:0-409 GCF_047470845.1 Candidatus Enterococcus avicola
CATCGAAGTAAATTTTTCCGTTGGCATCATTGCTCTTGGTTTGGAGCACTTCCCCTTGTTCGTCCAACAGCTGGAATTGAAATTCATCCGCACTTAGTGCTTTGCCAGTCAATTCTTTACTTGCTTCTAGAACCGCACTTCCTTTTGCGGGATTGTAGCTATTTTTAAAAACAGCACTGCCTTCATAGCTTGGACTTGCCACTAATTGCCCCGATTGGTCTTCCACATTTACGGTTACATGGTATTCTGTTTGGTCATAGGTGATCGTGCTATCTGTCCCTACGACTTCTCGGATCGTATACTTGTATGTGCCAGCTTGGTCATAGTCGATTGCATCGAAGTAAATTTTTCCGTTGGCATCATTGCTCTTGGTTTGGAGCACTTCCCCTTGTTCGTCCAACAGCTGGAA
>NZ_JBLGTY010000064.1:0-380 GCF_047470845.1 Candidatus Enterococcus avicola
GTTGTATTCTTCGCCAGTTCCAAGGCAATTTGAACCTTTAATTCCTTTGAAAGATAGCAGTTTTCATCCACCAAATTTGTCTGAGCATTGAATGTCGACTGACATTCTTTACAGTAAAAGCGCGTACGTACCAAGCGTAATTCCGTTTTGGTTGCTCGATAAGGCAGAAGTTGGACTTTTGTTTTGTGTGAGCCATTCTTGATGATTTGTCCTTCATTTTTGATGCCACATTTACGGCAATGACCTGGTATATAGCTAAGTTTGGCATGGATAAGATTGGTGCGAAACCCCTCTTCTTCTACTGTCTCTAACCATTCTTCTTCGAAGAATAAATTTTCATCTGTTAAACCTAACAATTTTCTAGTACAATGATCCATGGA
>NZ_JBLGTY010000065.1:0-376 GCF_047470845.1 Candidatus Enterococcus avicola
CTCTCAGTTGTTTATTTTGTGGTGATTTAATCATACTAGAGAACGATATGTTTTTTAATACCTAAAATGAAAATGGGACTGAAGAATCAATTCTGATTCATCAGTCCCATAAATTATAGAGCCATAAATTCTTGCTCGAAAGTTATGGAAATTTCGATAGCCGTAGGATACTCGTTTCGATGTCTTTATATGAGTATTCTTCGCTTCTATTTTTCCATTGGAATAAGGATAGATTATCGCATTAATGATGCCTTCTTCATAGGCCAGAAAGCTTTGAAGCTTCTCCCAAAAGCCTCCTGACGTTTCGGGAAGTTCTGCCAATAAGGAGAAAAATAAGTCAGGGTCTTTGTCTCGAAAGGCTTCAACTAATTCATGA
>NZ_JBLGTY010000066.1:0-372 GCF_047470845.1 Candidatus Enterococcus avicola
TGGGGCCTATAGCTCAGCTGGTTAGAGCGCACGCCTGATAAGCGTGAGGTCGATGGTTCGAGTCCATTTAGGCCCATCAAAATGTAGTCATACATTTGGGGAAGTACTCAAGTGGCTGAAGAGGCGCCCCTGCTAAGGGTGTAGGTCGGGAAACCGGCGCGAGGGTTCAAATCCCTCCTTCTCCGTTTTTTATTGGTCCGTTGGTCAAGTGGTTAAGACACCGCCCTTTCACGGCGGTAACACGGGTTCGAATCCCGTACGGATCATTTGTTACTTTTGGAGGATTACCCAAGTCCGGCTGAAGGGAACGGTCTTGAAAACCGTCAGGCGGGTAAAACCGTGCAAGGGTTCGAATCCCTTATCCTCCTTAAC
>NZ_JBLGTY010000067.1:0-347 GCF_047470845.1 Candidatus Enterococcus avicola
CAATCTAAGAAGATTCTCCCAAGAGTATTGATGGTTGATGAATTTCGTTCGCATGCTTCCATAGAAGATAAAATGAGCTTTATTTGCGCAGATGGCGAAACAGGAAAATTAATAGATGTTTTGCCTACGCGTAAATTACCCCGATTAACAAGCTATTTCTCAGGTTGTACTAATCCGGAAGAAGTAGAATTCTTGGTGACAGACATGAACGCCGCCTACTTCCAGCTCACCAAACGTGTTCTGCCAAATGCGAAAGTAGTGATTGATCGGTTTCATATTGTCAAACACATGAATCAAGCGTTCAATGAGTTGCGTATCCGTGAAATGAATGAACTTCGTAAAGCAGG
>NZ_JBLGTY010000068.1:0-326 GCF_047470845.1 Candidatus Enterococcus avicola
CTGAGCCAGAATGTGGTTCATTCTGACCCAGATTTGATTTTACACAACTCATCAGTCCTTATTGACAAAGAGCCCATATTTTCAGGTCTTCTCACTGGCTGAAAACACAAAAAAGCCTGAAGCGAATGCTTCAGGCATCAAAAAATCGGGAAGACAGGATTCGAACCTGCGACCCCTTGGTCCCAAACCAAGTGCTCTACCAAGCTGAGCTACTTCCCGATAATAAAAATGAAACAAATAAAAAGACTACGCGCCCAAGAGGAGTCGAACCCCTAACCTTTTGATCCGTAGTCAAACACTCTATCCAATTGAGCTATGGGCGCATA
>NZ_JBLGTY010000069.1:0-325 GCF_047470845.1 Candidatus Enterococcus avicola
TATGGTTTGGTAGTTCAGTTGGTTAGAATGCCTGCCTGTCACGCAGGAGGTCGCGGGTTCGAGTCCCGTCCAGACCGTTGTTTTTGGCTCGGTAGCTCAGTTGGTAGAGCAATGGATTGAAGCTCCATGTGTCGGCAGTTCGATTCTGTCCCGCGCCATAGGAATGCGGGTGTAGTTTAGTGGTAAAACTACAGCCTTCCAAGCTGTTGTCGCGAGTTCGATTCTCGTCACCCGCTTTGCATTTTTTATTTGGGGCCTATAGCTCAGCTGGTTAGAGCGCACGCCTGATAAGCGTGAGGTCGATGGTTCGAGTCCATTTAGGCCC
>NZ_JBLGTY010000070.1:0-323 GCF_047470845.1 Candidatus Enterococcus avicola
GAACTCAAGTACATGTGGTTTACCTCTTATCAATACGATGAGGAAGTAGGCTATATCACTCGAATCCATCACCATATTGTTTTAAACAATGGACCATCAAGGGATGCAATCGAGAGTGTTTGGTCTAAAGGACGAGGAAAGAAGAAACAGCCTCTTGGTCGAAGACAAGTGCAAAACATTCAATACGATTCAGATGGGATGCAAGGCTTGGTCAATTATTTAACAGGTCAAGAGAAATGGGAAAATCGCCAGTGGAAGAAAGGTCAAAAGCGATGGTCCAAGAGTCGAAACCTCAAAGAGCCACACGAAACAACCAACGATGA
>NZ_JBLGTY010000071.1:0-314 GCF_047470845.1 Candidatus Enterococcus avicola
AATAAGGAGAAAAATAAGTCAGGGTCTTTGTCTCGAAAGGCTTCAACTAATTCATGAAAAAAGGGATACGCCTCCTTCAGGGGCGTAGAAAACTCAAGCAATCGATCAATCATCATAGCTTCAGTAAGAAATGGGTATTTTGGTGCTCGGAAACTTTTCCATGTTTTGTATTCATAATGGTTGATGTTTGTACGATTTTTTAGCAAAAAGCGCCAGTTCTTTTTCAGTTTTTCTGTCTGGCTTTTCTGTCCTGCTTTACGAAGTTCATTCATTTCACGGATACGCAACTCATTGAACGCTTGATTCATGTGTTT
>NZ_JBLGTY010000072.1:0-304 GCF_047470845.1 Candidatus Enterococcus avicola
TTACATCCGCTGCTGGTATCGGATTTTTTGTGTAGATATAGGTGACGGTTTGTGCTGTTTCACTAAAGACACCTTTACTATTTTCTGGCAATTGGCTTTGATCTAAGGTGTAGCCTTCAATCACTAATTGATAGTTCTTCGTGCTGGCATCATAAGACTCACCTACGTTTCCACTGATCGTTTGTGAAGGGTGAATTTCATTGCCTTCTGTGTCCACATACTCGACTGTTACATCCGCTGCTGGTATCGGATTTTTTGTGTAGATATAGGTGACGGTTTGTGCTGTTTCACTAAAGACACCTTT
>NZ_JBLGTY010000073.1:0-269 GCF_047470845.1 Candidatus Enterococcus avicola
AACTCTTTTAACATTTCAACTCGGTGTGTGTTACTTGTTTTGATTATTTCTTCGATATCCAGTTTTCAATGAACAAAGCTTAACGACCGTTGTCGTTAATGGAGCCTAGCGGGATCGAACCGCTGACCTCCTGCGTGCAAAGCAGGCGCTCTCCCAGCTGAGCTAAGGCCCCGGGTATTTACTTGAGAGTAGACCTCTCAAAACTGAACAAAGGCAAACGATGTGTAGTCTTCCGAAATATTCCTTAGAAAGGAGGTGATCCAGCCGCA
>NZ_JBLGTY010000074.1:0-263 GCF_047470845.1 Candidatus Enterococcus avicola
CGTTCAAAGGAACACATGATCGAGGGGATTGGACTAGTGATCACTTCAGAAGAAGGGGTGATCGAAAACAATAATCGATTCACTCATTGGACACCAAATGTATTTCGCTATGGAACGTATGCTGATGAAGCCAGAATGTTTACAAAAGGTCATTCTGAGGACAATTTGCGTCAAATCAATACTTTCTTTGGTTCTGTTGCAAAGTTTTAAATAAAGAATAAAATCCCTTACGGTATCTATGATTTAAGCTGGGATTCCCAATA
>NZ_JBLGTY010000075.1:0-243 GCF_047470845.1 Candidatus Enterococcus avicola
CCGCACAGAGCAGATGATGAATAGTACTAGGCGAGAGCAACGAGCGTAGTGACCAAGCAGTGGAATCACTGCGACTGGGCGGCGCAAGCCGCACAGAGCAGATGATGAATAGTACTAGGCGAGAGCAGCGAGCGTAGTGACCAAGCAGTGGAATCACTGCGACTGAGCGGCGCAAGCCGCACAGAGCAGATGATGAATAGTACTAGGCGAGAGCAACGAGCGTAGTGACCAAGCAGTGGAATC
>NZ_JBLGTY010000076.1:0-229 GCF_047470845.1 Candidatus Enterococcus avicola
GGCTCTATAATTTATGGGACTGATGAATCAGAATTGATTCTTCAGCCCCATTTTCATTTTAGGTATTAAAAAACATATCGTTCTCTAGTATGATTAAATCACCACAAAATAAACAACTGAGAGGACGATATGCTATATGAATGATTCTATCAAAAAAATGCTGAGAATAATAGAGAAAGATTTGATGATTACAGAGGTCTCTTACGAGACCCTTCAGAAGAAAAAGACG
>NZ_JBLGTY010000077.1:0-227 GCF_047470845.1 Candidatus Enterococcus avicola
GCCTTTCGAGACAAAGACCCTGACTTATTTTTCTCCTTATTGGCAGAACTTCCCGAAACGTTAGATGACGGCTTTCGAGAAAAGCTTCAAAACCTTCTTACCCATGAAGAAGGCATCACCAACGCAATGATCTATCCTTATTCCAATGGAAAAATAGAAGCGAAGAATACCCACATAAAGACAATGAAACGAGTATCCTACGGATTTAAATCATTCGAGAACATGAG